>JAOZHM010000224.1 GCA_026014845.1 Candidatus Bathyarchaeota archaeon | reverse complement strand
CCCAAGTCTGACATAGACCTCGCAGTGTATGGAGCCCAAAACTTTCGTAAACTAGAGAAAACGATAGACAAGCTTGTTGACGAAGGAACATTAAACTACGTAGTCAACAATCGATTGGATGCAGCGAGACTGTATAAAGGACGCTATTTGAACAAGATTTTCATGTATAATGCAGTCCGCAAATCAGAAGAGGTTAATTCCAAATATGGAACGCACAAGTATCTGCCAGTCAATCCTGTCAAGTTTCAGTGCACTGTTAATGATGATGGTGAAGCCATGTTTCGGCCAGCCATCTACAAAATTGAGAACTACGAACCAGTTCATTCAGGTTCAATGCTTTCTGAAGACAAGATTCCAACGCTCGTGATTTCCATGATCGGATGTTACAGGAACGTTGCTAAACAGGGAAGCAAAATTGAGGTTTTTGGAATGCTGGAAAGAGTTGAAAACGTTAAAACAGGTGAGATTTTTCATCAAGTTGTTGTTGGAACAGGCATAAATGAGAATGAGTATATTTGGCCACTTAAGGCTTAGGAATCGTGACGAAATAGTCTGACGGTTTGTTTCCCAGCAAGAGTCTAAAATGTTCGCGGTTTCGCTTATTGTCTATAACACGCTCAACTTTGCCCTGTGCGATGACAACTTCGCCGTTTCTAGCTTGTTCACAGAATCTACCACGAAAAGATGCAATCTCTTCTAACGGTTTTATTTGAGGGCCTTCAAGTACTCTCGCATCACTGATCTTGTAAACGCATGGTGTGAAAATCGACTCTGAATCATCCACAACTGTAGCCTCAACTCTTGCGTAGCCGACGTTCACGTAGCGAACATCCCCATACTTCTCGCCAATTTCACTCCAATCCTTCACAAAACGAATGAAATACTCTGTTTGCATAAACTTGCCTTGCAACACCTTCCTAGACTCAGTTCGAACAAAGTCTTCGTAGCTCATCATAGTATCTTTCAAACGAAAATCGAACAGAGCTTTCAAACCTCTCCGAGTGTAAGGCTTAAAAGCCCCCTGTTTTTCGCTTAATAGGTTTTCCAAAGTTGAGTAAACCTTTCGACAGTTTTTAGAACCATAAACGATTGCGTCGATGTCAGAACTTGGTTTATGAAGCCTCACCATAATTGAGCCAGAAATACCAATCGCATTCCACGGAATATTTGCGATCTCTTTTAACTGTTTAGCTAACTGCAAAGCTAGGCTTTCAAGCATATCTAGGCTATTAGAACTGAGAAGTTCTCGAAGCTTCTCAACGGGCTTATATTGGTTTTTAACACTATCAACAGGAACTTCGCAGAGCTTTTCATCAAAAACGGGATCGTAAACAAGATATTGAGGATATCGCTCCTTTAGTAATGTGTAACGCTTTGAAAGGGAGTAAACCTTGCTGTAAGATCTTCCATTCTTTTCTCTTTCGCCTTTTTTGTCTGGAAAATAGCGTAAAAACGCTATTATTCGGTTTGGCGGATGTATCAGGCTTTTCACATCGAAGAGCGAACCTTCAGAAGTTTCTATGAAGTCCCCTTCTCGCGCTCTCAACCGCATGCTTTAACATTCCAGTGGAAACTATTTACGTTTTCTTGATAGTAATCCTGCTCTGTACAAGGCCATCAATAAGCCAACTCCGAATATCGTCGCAATGACCGTTATAATTAGTCTTTCAGCGGCTGAGGCTGGAATCATGTACATGAAGAGTGAAGGAATATCCGGAAGCCCCAACGGTTCCAAAAAGTATTTCTGAATGTCCTCAAGGGGAATGAATACATCAATAATTCCAATGAAAATTAGGTTTCCAAGCATGTGGTCCGCTATAATACCGCAATAACTTGCCAAGAAAGTGGAAGAAATGAAGGAATACTTACCTCCGCCAAAGATTCCGTACAATATGAAAATTGCCGCAACTATGTATAGGGGAAGCGAAAGATAGGGTAGTATCCATATTTCTTCGCTTATGTAAGGCTTGGAGAATAGGTAGGCGCAAACTATCAAAATTATTCCCAAAAATATATGACTTGGCCTGAATTTCCATCCTTCCTTTTTCAGCCCGATTTCATTGAAAGATTTGGCAATCCATTTTCGTGTGATTAGTATGGCAAAGAATCCAGCGAGATGCAAAATTGGGTACAATGGAGCTTGCATGCCAACCCATGTGAAGTACCATCCAGCAATTAACGCACCTAATATCGCAGCCGCCGCGATCCATCCAGGAATATTAACGCTTTCCGTTACTTTATCAGATGTAAGGAAACCTGCAACCATTGCCGAAATGGCAGTGGCGAAAGATGTGAGAAACGTAAAGGGGCTACCAGAGGTTAGGAGTCCACCTGTCAAGGCGGCCAAGAAACCCAAATACGGTCCTATGACTATTCCGTAAATAGGGGCAATTGCAACATCAAATTTTATTTGAGAACCAGGGACTCCGACTATTGGTATGCCCGGCACAAATCTAATTACTACTACTGACAATGCTGAGAAAATAGCCATGAAAGCCACATTCTTTGTGGTAAGTTTTGAACTCGACATTAGAAACACCTGTGTAAATTGGGTAATTGCTGTGTAATTTTTTACACAATATTAATAAAACTTTCTGCGGCAATGTTATCATAGGGATGTTATTGCAAATAGCTCCTCGTAAGAAGGCAAAGCATATTTCAAACTGTCTAGAGTTGGCCATCCTCTTCGAAATTAGTGCTGATAAACCTGGAAATGTAAATTTAATAGTTGGCTTTGAAGGTACACGTTATGAGCATTTTCTTGCTTCCGCCGTTGTTGCGGAACCTTATTTTGAATGGGCAGCAGAACGAGGGGTTGAGGTTTCTCGAGGAGAAATCCTCGTTAGCGATGTTGGTTTGGGACGTATTATAAAGGATTGTGTAGCAGATATTAACTGTTGGCAGCGGGGGGGAAATACGCTGCTTGGTACGGTAATCTTGCTCTCGCCTATTGCAGTTGCAGCCGGGATGACCCCCACTGAAGAGAATGTTTTCGAGATTTCAAAGCTGAGGGAAAATTTGAAGTTTGTTGTGGAATCAACTACGCCAGAAGACGCAGTTGACGTTTATGAAGCAATAAAAATCGCCAACCCTAGTGGTCTCGGTAAGGCTCTAGAGCTCGATGTCAACGATCCAAACTCTATAAATATGATACGTAAGGAAAAAATTCCGCTTTACGATACGTTCACAATAGCCTCAGAATATGATACTGTTTGTTCTGAGTGGGTTAAAAATTATCCGATAACTTTTGATGTTGCCTATCCTTTCCTGATTGAACAGATTAGGAAAACCGTTGACTTAAACATGGCCATAATTCACACGTTCTTAAAGATTTTAGCCGAATATCCAGATACTTTTGTAGCCAGAAAGACTGGCATTGAAAAAGCACGCGAAGTTTCTGCCATGGCGAAGGAAGTTCTGAAGCTTGGAGGCCTTGAAACTTCAAGAGGTAGGAAAAGGCTTCGTGAATTTGATCATGAACTTAGAGAATCGAGTAATCTTTTGAATCCTGGAACAACTGCTGACATAATTGCAGCTGCTCTGGCCCTAACTGTTCTGAGCGGATACAGACCATAGTTGAAGGCGGATTTTATTCTTTTGGAAATCATGTTTTGTGAAGGGGAACTGCAATCGCGCGCAGAATGATTGCTGTGTCAGCTTAAAGTCTCTTTAGAGATAGCTTGTATGCTATTATCCCTAGAGCAAACAGAATCAGACCGGAGATTGTCATGTAGATGATTTCCGGCATTACCGCTTCAAGTGGAAGATTCTTAGTCATAATGTCCTGCATTGCATAGACTAATTTAGTGAACGGAAGAGCCTCGCCGAAGATTTGAGCTGATTCTGGCATTATGTCTAGAGGGAAGAAAGATCCGATGAAGAATTGGAGTGGGACGCTGATTAAAACTGCGATAGAATTGGCAGCCTCTTCGTTTTTTGCAAGAGATGAGATTATCAGTCCGATCCCAATTGCAGAAAGTGCACCTAAGAAGACTGTCAAGATAATTGCGGGAATATTCCAGTAGAGATTGACTTGGAAAATAAATATGCCGCTAGCTAGCATGATGACCGCAGATAAATAGACGATTGCTAGGCAGGAGATGAACTTCCCCGCTAGAACAGTTATAGGAGAGACAGGCGCGATAACCATTCGCTGAAAGGTTCCTCTTGTGCGCTCACTTGCGATAGCCACAGAAGCATGGTTTAACCCGCTCCAAAGAAGGACAAGGCCCAGTGTGCCTGGTACCATGTAGTCAATCCACCTTAGCGGGCGTCCGGAAACATCTGCTTCACTGGTTGAAACTATGATCGGATCGGCGAGAACTTTAGCGTAGTCCTGAAGATCTTCTGAAACTTGATTAATCACAATTTTTTGATACTGGTTTATAAATTCAGAGATGAATCCGAGAACGCTTTGCTGTGTTATCATGGAGCCTGTGCGATCGCTCGGGTCAGTGTAGAGATCAAGGCGAGCTTTTGTTGGTACTAGTATTCCTTGATTGTCAGTGTATTGGAAGGAGAGTGTTTCTGTGAAGTTGGCGGGGATAACTACGATGATGTCGATCTCCCCGCGGCTGATGTCATACGCCGCAGTGCCATTTGTGTCTTTATCGCCGTACATACCATATTCGTAAACTGTGAAGTTGATGTCTTTCAGCGCTTGAACAAATGCGTCTCCAATTGTACTGTTTTGAGAAATAATGCCATTTACATAGGTCATTTCTCCGTCGAGGTTAACTGTTCCGACGGTGATGCGGCTTGCTTCTTCTGTGCCTGTACCGCCGAACGTGAAGCCAATTATAATCAGGAAAAACAGAGGAAAGAGCAATGTGAAGAAGATGGCGGTTTTGTTTCGCACAATTCCAAGAAAGTCCGTTTTTGCAATTGCGAATACTTGATGTACAGTTCTTTTGAGTTTCATAATTGTTTCTCCTCCTCTGTCAAGCTTCGTCCTGTGAGTAGAATGAACACGTCTTCAAGGGTGACGCGTGAAAGTTGAACGGATAGGATTTTTGTTCCCTCCGCGGCAATGGCTGATACTACATCGGGAAGGATATCCTCCGCTCTTTCTGTGATTATTTTTAGTGCTTCGATTTTTTCGTTTTCATCGTAGGCTCTGTAGGAGCTCTTAACTCCTGAAATCTTCTGCACGGCGTCTATTAGTTTAGGAGGTATTTTGTCTGGAACTACGGTTATGGTATTTTCCACTTTGACTTTTTTAATGAGTTGACGCGGGCTGCCTAGCGCGATGATTTTGCCTCTGTCCATGATGGCCACTCTAATGCACAGTTCTTCTGCTTCATCCATCATGTGTGTTGTTAGCACTATGGTTTTTCCTTCCTTGTGTAACGTCTGAATTATTTCCCAGAGGGCAAGCTTGT
>JAOZHM010000223.1 GCA_026014845.1 Candidatus Bathyarchaeota archaeon | reverse complement strand
AATATGTTTACTGGTTGAAAGAAACCACTAGTGGAGCAGCTTCACATCTGCTCGAACATAAACCATACTACGAACAGAACATAAGAGCAATAATAGTCAACACGCTACTGGAATACCTCAAAGAAGATTTGGCGTCCAGAGAAGAAGTAACAAAGCTGCAAGGCGCATTAGAAGAATCAAGCCAACGCATCACCTTTCTTACGTCTCAGAATAAGAAGCTCAAAGAAGCCAACGAAGAACACAGAAAAGAAAACAAAAAACTGAAAAGAAAGGTGGAACAGCTTACAAAAGATAATCGAGAGTTACAAGAACAGATACTTATTGACCCTAAGATCGAACCGCAAACCAGAAAGTTCCCTTTCTAAATTCGTTTATCTTCCAAAAATCTGATGAAGATGAGCCGATTCATGAATATGACTGAAAACAGATTTACGTCGCGCGCGCGAGATGCTTTTCCAAAGTCGGACAAGGTCAAGTCTCATATCGATACTTGGCATGCGACCAGCATCTAACTTTGAACAGTGTCGATTAGTACGTGCACTTTCGAATTTCGTAACTGAATTCGTCTCATTGTTTTGAATATAACTAAATAAAAAGATGATAGTTGAGTGTAAAGCGATGGAGCATATAGACATGATGAGAAGAAGTGTTGAGTTTGAAAGAGATGCTGTGATCGAGAATGTGAAACTCTACACCAATAATCCGTATCTTTTAGACGAGATAAAAGAATGCCACAAGATGACCGAGCTGACAGATACGCCTGAAGGGATTCAGGACTTGATAGTAGTGACCGCAAACACAAAGAATAAAGAAGGTGAAAGGGAAAAAGTGACCGATTTTTTCCCTGTGGTCATAAAATATGACGGAACACTGCAGACACAATCGCTAACAAGGAAAAATCGTCTGCGGCGAACAAGGTTCATGGGTTTCCTCACGCACTATGAGCTGACTGAAAACATAAAGGGCTATGTCATACCTAGAAACATGAACAAGTGGATAGGGAAAAAAGTCAAGGTTGTCATCTATGAGGGACGCGGTCATATCCACGTTCCCAACCATCTATTGAACATATCTACTGAACCAGAAAGAGACTAACAATGAGCATGCAACTCTTGAGAATTAAGGAAATTGCGGAAACTCACACCAAAGGTTATTCATCTAAAGTGTTACATGAGCCCATAGAGGGAGAAGTCACAGACCTCAGTACACGCGAAATGGACGCGCTTGCTTTCGCATAAACACAATGATTGAAAAAGAGTAAAAAACTTGGAGTTTGCATGAGAATGACACCAAGTCAAAAGCGTGACTTTATCATCGCTCGTAATCGCTCGCGAAGATTCTGGCGGACAATGAGGGCTATCTCACGAAACAAGGCAACGCGTTACACCGAGAAAAGGGATGTGGAGCGGATTGAAAGGACACGGAAAATGGAGGAGGATAGGATCGCTGCTCAAACGATTAGGATAATGAGGCAGCGCGAACAGGAGTATAGGAGAGGATACGGAACAAGAGATATGAGCGGAGCGATGACAGGCCCAGATATGTCTGAAAGAAAAAGAAGGCATCTTGATGCCAAATGGCAGAGCAAATGGATTCTAAGAAAACGGAAAATGGATCACCGTTGTCATTCAAGTGAATGATTCTCACTCCATTTTTACACAGGAATGAACAACATGTTGGATGTTTTGCATAATAACCTGCAGTTTATTTTCTTCGGGGGTAAGGGCGGCGTGGGGAAGACAACTTGCGCTGCTGCGACAGTAGTGCACCTGGCCAAGCTGAAGAGGGATAAGAGGATACTCCTCATCACCACAGACCCGGCGAGGGCTCTCAACAGAATGCTTGACATTCCGTTGACTGATCAACCAACACTGATAGAGGGCTTCAGCAACCTCTGGGCTCAGGAAATCGACGCGAAGAAAGCAAATGAGGCCTATAGAGAAGAGCATTGGACTCAACTGGCGGAGATAACCTATCGAAGCAGTCTCATTTACGACGCGGAAGACTCGGTAAACCTCACGCGGTTGGAGGCTCCGGGTGTGGATGAAGTCATAGCGTTGAAGAAGATAGTTGAATTTCGCAAGTCTCAAGAATACGATCTAGTCGTAGTCGATACAGCCCCAACAGGGCACACTCTAACTCTGTTGAGGATCATGGGTAAAGGTGAGAAAAGAGCCGACAAGTGGATAGACACTCAGTATAGGCATCGTATGGTCCGCGCTGCAATTAGGATGGGGCACAGGAGACATTTTGGTTTCAAACGCGGGTTTGTTGATCGTTGCTATCTCAAGGATGATGTAGACGAATTTTTAGATGAGCAGAAGAAAGACGCACGATTGGTGAAAGATACGTTAACAGATCGTCAGAAAACGGAGTTCATCTGCATTACAATACCTGAAGCGATGGGCATACTGGAAACCTATGATCTCATAGAAGGCCTGAAAGGGCTCAACGTGAGAAACAATAAGGTAATTGTAAACAGGGTCAATCTGCAAACAAGCAAACTGAATTGCAGTTTCTGCCACGCAAGAGGAGAAAGAGAGGCGAAATACATTGACGAACTGAAGGAAAGGCTTCCACATCACAAGCTCATCAAGATGCCCTTGTTCCCTTACGAAATTAGAGGATTGAATCGCGTCGAAGAGTTTGGCGACATTCTCTTTGGGAAGCCTTACGAGTT
>JAOZHM010000222.1 GCA_026014845.1 Candidatus Bathyarchaeota archaeon | reverse complement strand
TGGCTCCCGCGGATTTCTCCAAGGTGGTTGAGGCTGCCCGCAAGGCTGGCACCACCATTTTAGGAGATGGTGAAAATAAGGTTAAGGCTGAAGGAATCCAAGTTGAAACTTTGCTTAGGGAAGGGCACACGGTTCAAGAGATACTCAAAATTGCTCAAGACAGTAAATTTGACTTAATTGTTATGGGCGCTAGAGGTATAAGCAAAATAAGAGAGATGTTTCTAGGCAGTGTAAGTGATGGAGTGATTAGAAATGCTCCATGTCCAGTTTTGGTGACCAAGTAGCTAAAGTTTTAACCATGGTCAAACCTTTCTCTAGATATAGAATTTAGATTAAAATGCTGTTTGTCCGTAGCCTTTTCCTTTTATTCTAAAACTTCATAGAAAAATCTACACTAAATCTGTCGTTTTAGCGAATGTGGGATTTAGTACTCTTGTAATTAGTAGGGTAAGTTTTAAATAACTTAAGCTAGCAAATGTAATGTTGCGTTTGTAAAAAGGTGAAAAATAAATGATGGAAAAAATAGAGCTTTCAATAGTTGTTTTGGTTCTAATAGGCATTATAGTTTCAAGCGGCACAATGTATTATATGACAACCGTCGTAGACAACTTGTCTACGCTGACAGATGACGTATCCACACTAACGGAAAGCGTGACAAATCTAACATCGACCATAAGTGATTTAGCGTTAATCATGTCAGAAGGTTTCCAAGAATACGCGGAAGCAATAGCTGCCTTGACAGCGAGGCTAGCGGCAATAGAAGCGGGCTTAGCCACGAAGGAAACGTTAATTGTTGGAACAACAGACTCTGTCGAAAAAACCCTCGACCCGGCTCAAGCATACGACTATTTCGGATGGTGCATACTACAGCAAATAGGCGGCACTCTTGTAAGCGTCGAACCAGGTTCACCAAAAGGTTCAGATTTTATTCCAGATTTGGCCGTAAATTGGAGTTCTAATGACGACCTAGACATTTGGGATTTCAACTTAAGGGAAGGCGTTACATTTTCCGATGGCACAGAGTTCAACGCCACACATGTCAAGTATAGTTTTGATAGAGCCATAGCGCTTATACCAAGCATTCCCGAAGGTGCGCCAGCAGGCCTCGGCTATGACGCCATCATAGATCGTACGGAAGTACTCGACACATATAAGGTCAGGTTCCACCTGAAAATGTCGTTTAGCCCCTTCCTAGGAATTCTGGCAAGCAGATCTTCCACAATTGTCAACCCACAATACGCTCCCATAGCGCAGATCAACCATACTACAGCAGACCCACGGGCAAGCACACCAGTCGCATTTGCAGGTCCCTACGTTCTCTCAAAATGGAACCGAGTGGCCGGAAGGGACGTTGAGATTAAACTGGATGCCAATCCTAACTACTGGGATCTTGCCAGTGGATATCCGAGGATGGCACACGTAATCTTCAGGTTCTACAGTGACGCTGCCACGCTTCGATTGGCAATCGAAGCTGGCGATATAGACATGGCGTATAGGCATACTTCCCCGACCGATGTACTAGACCTTGAGGACAACCCGAACGTGAAGGTTTGGTGGGGTACTGGAGCAGCTATCCAGTACTTCTGCTTCCAGACGAAACGTGCACCATTTAACGACACAAGAGTGAGGGTAGCAGTTACGGCTGCATTAAACAGAACGGCTGTTTGCGACACGGTCTTCCTTGGTCTGTCAGACCCCCTGTATAGCATTATACCTCCAGGCATGTTAGGGCACACTGAAGCTTTCCAGAAGCTTGGAGACGCAAACTACACACTAACCACAAGCCTACTCGCCGCGGCAGGCTACGACGCAACTAACAAGCTTGTGTTTGACCTGTGGTATGAATCTTCAGGGCACTATCCCATGAGCGCTGAACAAGCCCTCATGTACAAAGAAGCGCTGGAAGGAAGCGGCGTCATAACGGTGACACTGAAGTCCGCAGACTGGGCTGGCTACAAGCAGAACAGAGACAGCGAGATAATGGACGCTTACATATACGGTTGGTATCCGGATTACGTTGACCCAGATAACTATGCATTCCTTTATTGGGCCAAATGGATCCACACCAACTACTACAATGAAACCATCAATGGTTTACCCAACCCATCTTACCCTGCTTACTTGCAACAAGTTGCCCTCTATGATGAAGCACGCGCCACAACAAACATAACCCTCAGAGAGGAACTCTACGCTCAAATAGACGAAATCGCTGTTGAACAATGTTCAGTTGTCCCACTTTGGGTTGGTAGCGGTTGGGCTGTGACGACACCGCCGATTTACGGTGTTTTCTTGGATATCACGCAAGACATGAGGTACTGGCTGATTTACAAATAGTAACCTTTATTTCCCCTTTTTCTATTTGTACAAATCGTAAGTCACAATATAGTATAGGGTAGAGTGTAAGTCATGGGTCTCCGTTCATACATCATCACGAGGATATTGCTCACAATCCCGACCCTTCTACTATTGCTTTCCATGGTCTTCTTAATCATGCGTGTTCTACCAGGTGATCCCGTTGCTCTACACTTTGAAAAGAAGGCTACTCCTGAGCAGATGGAGAGTATGAGGCGTGCTTTGGGGTTGGATACACCATTATGGACACAGTATATAGAATACCTTGGCGGTCTTGTGGATATCGGATACATCTTGGAGCACGGATATCCCAACTTAGGAAAATCCATGCAAACCTTCGAAGAAGTTGGGGGACAAATATTCTCCGCATTCCCAGCCACGCTTGAACTAGCATTTTACTCCATGATAATAGCATCTGTTATAGGAATATTACTAGGCGTAATATCATCCAAGTCATACAACTCGATTCTAGACCACCTAATAAGAGGCGTCGGAACAGTCACCTACGCCGTCCCAATTTTCTTTCTAGGCATAGTCTTTCAATTAATTTTCGGAGTTTACCTTCGCTGGCTTCCAACAGGCTTACGCATTAATCCTGCCGTGGATCCCCCTGCTACGATAACAGGCTTATACACTATCGACAGCCTTCTCCAGGGAAACCTCTTTAAGTTTTTCGAGTCGTTAAAGGCTCTTCTACTGCCTTCTTTAACGCTTGGAATTATCCTTTCAGGCATATTTATTAGAATGACTAGAACTAACATGCTTGAAACTCTTCGGCTTGATTTTGTTACAGCTGCGAAAGCAAGGGGGCTAAAAGAAAGTACAGTGACTTATGGTTATGCGCTGAGAAATGCCTTTCTACCAATCCTGACAATGATGGGGTTACAGTTTGCCATACTTTTAGGGGGAGCAATTCTGACAGAAACAACGTTTTCATGGCCTGGATTAGGAAGATACATAGTTGATAGAATCAATTTCAGAGATTATACAGCCATCCAAGGCGCCGTGGTCGTGTTCGGCTTATTCGTTACACTGGTAAGCCTCGTTGTAGATATTCTGTATGCATACTTAGACCCAAGGATAAGACTGTAAGGAGGAAACCAAGATAACCAAAGCAAAAATTAAACGAAGCATCCTTGCACGCCTTATACCCGGAGTGACTTCTCTAACCAAAAAGGGGCCCTCAGGATGGATGGTTATTCTCGGAACAATAATTGTCTCAGCACTGGTTATTATGACAGCGATTGCCCCTTGGATAGCGCCGCATGACCCAGCAAAAACACGTGTTGGCCCAATAAGGGAGCCTCCCAGTCCACAGTTCCCCATGGGCACAACCCATCTTGGTCAAGATATGTTGAGCAGGATTTTATACGGCGGCTCAATTATGCTCCAGGTTTCCGCCCTTTCCGTTCTTGTCTGCTTCCTTATAGGCGTGCCCCTAGGTCTCTTCTCATCCTATGTTGGCGGCGTTTTCGACAGGGCGTGTTCTCTTGTGATAGATGCGGTTTACGCTTTTCCAGGCTTGGTGATTGCAATCGCCATATCTGCTATGCTGGGCCGCGGTGTTGTTAATATGGCTCTTTCAATAGCTGTCGTTTACATTCCGTCATATTTCAGAGTAGTTCGAAGCCAAGTTTTAAGCATAAAAGAGTTAACCTACGTGGAAGCTGCTCGAGGGATTGGGGCGAAATGGTACACAATACTTTTCCGCTATGTTTTTCCAAATGTCATTCCATCGATAGTTGTGGTGACCACAATAAATTTTGCAGACGCTGTTCTCACGGCTGCGGGCTTAACGTTTATTGGCCTAGGAGTAGAAATACACATCCCTGATTGGGGACGCGACCTAACAAGTGGATGGGCATATCTTTCGAGTGGTGCATGGTGGATTATAACTTTCCCTGGCGTCATGATAATTCTCCTCGCACTTGGGTTCACACTTATTGGAGAGGGACTGAGCGAATTGCTGAATCCAAAGCTTCAGCGTTGAGGTGAATAAAATTGCCTTTGTTAGAAATTGGCTCGTTAACTGTTGACTACCCGACGAGTAGAGGAACAATCCGCGCCGTTGAGGATGTGTCTTTTTCCCTAAAAAAAGGCGAAACGTTGGGATTGGCTGGTGAATCTGGGTCAGGAAAATCCACACTCGGCCTTTCTATAATACGTCTTGTCCCTTACCCCGGCGTCATAGTGAAAGGTCATATAAGAATTGACGAAACAGACATTGTAAAACTGCGAGAGCATGAGATGCGCTCCATTAGAGGTAGAAAAGCTGCTTACATATTCCAAGATCCTATGACCTCTCTGAACCCAGTTAAAAGGATAGGGGCACATTTTATTGAGTTAATACGTACCCATGAGCCTAACACAGGTAAAGAAGAGGCGTTTGAACGCACTAAAACTGTAGTAGAAAATTTGGGAATCTTATCTGAACGTATTAACGACTATCCTCACCAGTTCAGCGGTGGGATGAGACAACGCATAATGATAGGTTTGGCGATAGCCCTAAACCCCGACCTAGTTATAGCTGATGAACCAACTACCGCCTTAGACGTAATAGTTCAAGCAAAAATACTTGACTTGTTAGAAAGTTTACGTAAAGTATATGGGATGGCCCTTATCCTTATATCACACGATCTAAGCATAATTTTGGAAAGATGCGATAAAATCATCATTATGTACGCTGGACACATGCTTGAATATGTAACTAGCATAGAGATGCACAGAAACCCTAAACATCCCTATACGCAAGGGCTTCTGCAAAGCATCCCAAACATAGAATTATCCGACCAAAAACTCGTAGCCATTCCAGGTTCACCTCCAGACATGCTTAATCCTCCCAAGGGCTGCCGTTTTTGGCCTCGCTGCTCCTACGCCAAGAAAATATGCCGAGTGAAAGAGCCGCCCTTAATCAAGGTTGGACGCAACCACTTTGTCAGATGCTTCTTGTATGGCAAAAAAGGTGTTCATGTTGAGCGAAATCGTAAAAGTTGAACATTTAAAAAAGTATTTCCCTGTTCAGAAAAGCTTTCTAGAACAGCTATTTACCAGAGAATTGAGTTACGTCAAAGCTGTTGATGACGTAGCTTTCTCAATAAGGAGTGGGGAAATCTTCACTTTAGCAGGAGAGAGTGGATGTGGGAAAACGACAGCTGGCAGGGTTGTTGTAAGACTCCTTGAACCAACATCAGGTAAGATCTATTTCAACGGCGAGGACATTACGAAACTTAGAGGTGAGAAGCTTAGACTGCTCAGGAGAAAGATGCAAATGATCTTCCAGGATCCTTATGCGTCGCTTAACCCGCGAATGAAAGTAGTTGACGCTGTTGGTCATCCACTTGAAATTCACGAGTTGGTCAAAGGTGGAGAAAAGAAGAAAATGGTTCTGGAAGTGCTCGAAAAAGTAGGATTAACACCTCCCGAACAATTTGTCAACTTGTATCCCCATCAACTCAGCGGTGGCCAAAGGCAACGCGTTGCCCTAGCAAGATCAATCATCTTGAAGCCGGAATTCATGGTTGCGGATGAACCAGTCTCCATGATCGATGTATCCCTTAGATCAACGATAATTGACCTTATGTTAAGCTTTAGAAAAGAGCTTGGATTAACCTATCTGTTCATTACACATGACTTAGCAGTCGCCAAATACATATCAGACAAAATAGCAATTATGTACCTAGGAAAAATAGTAGAAATGGGGCATAAAGAACCGCTTTTCCGGAACCCTATGCATCCATATACACAAGCTTTGCTGTCTGCTATTCCGGTTCCAAATCCTGAACGGGAGAGAAAAAGGATAGAGCTCGCAGGGGAGGTTCCCTCAGCAATCGATATACCAACAGGATGTAGGTTTCATCCACGATGCGCTTACAGAACAGATAAATGCTCTAAAGAGGAACCACAGTTGATAGAAGTTGGAAAGGGCCACTTTGTTGCTTGTCATCTTATAAAATAACCAGAATAATTATCCAGATCAAATGTTTTGTACAAAATACTTCTTCAAAAACAAGAACCCGATAGTGCCGACGTTATGGTGCTGTGAAGATTGAAGCCTAAGCGTTAGGGATGCCACTGTGAAGATGCCATGGAAAAGCTAGAAAACAAACAGTGTCTGTTCTTTCTCTTTTGGAACTTTAACGTTAAAGATATTACAAAGAATCTAAGTATTTCTAGTTGAAGCCCGGTGGTGTAGCGGTCAAGCATGGCGGGCTCTGGACCCGCTGACGAGAGTTCGAATCTCTCCCGGGCTACCAAAAAGACTGTTTTCGACTTTATTTTCTGCATTAACGTGGGGAAAACCGTTGATCAAGTGTTTCATGTAGTTCTCGAAGGTTTTTGAAAGGTTAAAGCCCAATTCACGTGTTTTTTCGACTAATTCAGGGTCTAGATATAACACGACGTTTCGCTTTTTGATCATTTGCATTCGCATCCATTTGCATGCGGGGGATGGGAAGGTTTGATGTTATAAGTTTGGTGATTTATTGACTGGAAAAGAAGATTTCTCGCGCGCGCTTTGGGAAATCTCCACTATATACTATGTGCAAGCGCACACGTTAGTCTACAAAGTCAAACTAAATGGTTCAGATAAGTGCGTGTCCACTACTGGGGGAGCTGATCTTGTTTTGGCTTTCAGTTTTGTTATTATTTTCTTGTTTCCTTCGAATAGCCCAAGAGGTCTCTTAAGGATTTGACTTCTTCGCGCATCGTGCTTACTTCGTTTTCAAGTGCACTGATTTTTGATTCCGCCATTTTCTTCAGTTTTTCAATTTCAACCATCAGGTTTGCGCGTTCAGTGTCCAAGGTTTTTATCTTTTTACCGAGATTTCTGGTTTCCATAAGCACTTCCTTTACACCTTTGATTCTCTCAAGCATGTTTCTTGAGAACATAGATTCTAACGACCTTTCACGCCCATATCTATTATGAAATCAGCTTATAGAACAATCTTCTATTTTCGCACACTTCGTGTGCCTGGTCAACCTCTTTCCAACCTCTTACTTCTCTCCAGCCTCCCTACTTTGTGGATATCACCACTCAACCTAATTGTGTGTTTATGTTTGTTGAT
>JAOZHM010000221.1 GCA_026014845.1 Candidatus Bathyarchaeota archaeon | reverse complement strand
CCTCAATCATGCGGCCGAGCGACCCATAGAGCGTTCCCGGCCCCATGTTCACTTTTCCTTGCGAGTCCGACTCTACCTGCTTCATAATTCCGTAGCCGTGGCGCTCCTGCGTGGAGAGCGCGAGGAGGATATGAAGCACTGCCGGAGTAAGGGGCGTGCTGGTTATATTCTTCGCCATATCTCTATACTATATCCGTAGCGGATATATGTCAAGCGAAAATATATCGGAAGTTGAAAATAAAGTGGTGGGCGATGCAGGATTTGAACCTGCGACTTCTACCGTGTGTAAAAGGCACAAGAAGAAGAGATAGCGGAAAATATGAGGAGTAACCTCTGTTGAGAGCTGATTTTTCAGTCCATTAGGTTTTCGATATATTTGGATATATTTATAGGTTTTTGTATATTCCTGACAAATTGTGGTCACAGTTTGGTCACAGTTGTATGATCAAGAGCAAGAGAAACTAGGTGTTAGAAGAAGTTCTCGATTTTACTCTTGATTGTATTTTGCCAAAGCATTTGTCTTGAAATTCTCTTTGATGGAAGTCCACCGTCTTAGGTCCATGGACCTGGTGCAGTCCAGTTCATGGGATTGGGTTTCTCTGAGTTTAGAGCTGTGATGATAGGTGATAAAAATCTACTTACCGAAGCCATGATCTCTCTAAATGAAGAGGGAACTTGATTTTGTTGAAGCCTTTTCCAGAATGCCGTCCACTGGGTTTGCTTGGCCACGATGAAAGGCTCAGTGAATATCTCGATTTCCGTGGGCAGTGCCGTGCCCCGCTGTTCAAAAGTCCGTCGAATAGCCTCGGCCAGCTTGGCGCCATCAAAATTGAAATGCTGCGACAACAACCAGATGTCATAGAAATCCTTCATCCTGCTGTTCAGCATACCTAGTTTGACCATGGCCTCAAGCTTTTCGGAGATAGAGCTCTCGCGGCTGTAGCATAACAATCGTGGAACTGAGAAATTCAGCATAGTCGGAAGATCCAACTTTTCAGGCTCTGGAAACACGACATCGCCGAAACCGATGTCAATCTGCATATTGATTCTCACAGAGCCCAATGCGCCCAGGAACCGAATCCTGATTCCATCATAATCCATGCCTTCGGTGATCCGCTCGGCCTGAATGGAGTCTGGATCGAATACAAGGCCGTCCTCTTCCACATCTATGGTCAAGATGTCCTGAATCTGTGCGATGATGTCGGCTTCCTTGTTACTCGTTTTTCCCAGCATGTCGATGTCCATGGTCGGACGAAGTTCCGGCGAATGCCAGACTCTTAGCATCAAAGCCCCTTTGAGAATGAATCGGGCTGCGTGAGATGATTTGGATAGTCGGTAGAGAAATCTCTCAATGGCAAAGTATTGAAGCAGCTCATTGAATGGGCGTTGATCTTTCTTAGCCCTGTTGAGGAGGCGTTGCCGGATGGACGCGGGTATGTTTCTGGGAGACTTCATACCATCACCTCAAGATATGGCAGCATAATCTTTTCTACTCTGCAAATCTTGGAGTGTTTGAGCAGTTCGCTAAGTTTGAACTTCTTTCGTGTCTTGTAGAGTTTTAGTGCTTCCAGCACTACGTCCATTCCGATCTTATTACGAAATTTGAAGCAATCGGCAAGAGTTTTTTCGGGGCTGTATACTTTGATGGTTACTCCATCGATCAGATGCTCTTCAATGCCGGATTTGTATGCTTCATTCGAAAATCTATGGGCCTGGATGGGAGGATAGTCGAGTGAGGGCATCCGCGAGTCTCTTGGCACCGCCACGGAAACATCATGTGGAATCTGAGTCGTTATGTCATGATAGGCCAGTGCGGAGACGAGACAGATAACGGCATTTGGAAAGCGAATGCTCACCGTAACCAGATCCGGATTGCTGATCGGAGGCAGTTCCACCAGCCGATAGATACCTCTGCTCACATGCTCAATGACGCCCTTGTCCCTGAGTGAATAAAGCATGTAGCGTGTGATGCCATGCGCGATAGCCTCACTCATTCGAAGTTGGCCACCGTGTTTGCGGAATATTTCTTCAGGCCTTTCTTTCATTTTTGGCTCCAGACAAAGAGTCTCCACTTATTTGTAAGTGGTAACAATATGTCTGATTTTGGCCAAAAAATCAAGGAGAATCTGAAAATTTAAGGAACGCCATAATGCCTCTGAAAATTAATAATAATATAATTACCCCTTATCCTCCATGGTCAATCAGGGATGACCTGTATAAGGTAGTCGTTTAATTATTGAAGCCGCCTTCAGGTTTTGCCTTTTTCTATTAATCTCCCCCCTGTCCAATCAGGAGGGTGAATTGATGGCGTCTTCGGAAAGGTATGGTGGGCGATGCAGGATTTGAACCTGCGACTTCTACCGTGTGAAGGTAGCGCTCTACCCCTGAGCTAATCGCCCAACCCATCTATT
>JAOZHM010000220.1 GCA_026014845.1 Candidatus Bathyarchaeota archaeon | reverse complement strand
GCCATGTACTAGCTGAATACAAAGTTGCCACTGCGCTCCTAAGAGTAAAAGCCTCAGAGATTCAAGACGACAATATAGAAAACATTGCTAAAGCCAGCGTTATGGACGCGGTAGAAAGATGTAGACTGCCTATCTTCGTAGAGGACGCTGGCCTTTTCATAGATGCGTTGAACGGTTTTCCAGGTCCCTACTCCTCATACGTGTATCGAACAATAGGAACCAAAGGAATTCTTAAACTAATGAAAGAAGTGGAGAAAAGAGATGCCTATTTCCACTCTGTAGTTGCCTTCTGTAGTCCAAAAGAATCACTGAGGTGCTTCCACGGTAAAGTGAAAGGAAAAATATCTCAAGAAGAGCGGGGAAACTCCGGCTTTGGCTTCGACCCTATATTCAAACCTTCAAGCAGTCCCAACAGAACCTTTGCAGAAATGACCACGGAAGAAAAGAACAAGTTTTCACATCGAGCTCAAGCCCTAAGAAAATTCGCTGAATGGTACACATCAACCTTTTAGCTGTGGAGATATCCCCCGCAAACCCGCTCTTTTTTTGCTGCGTGATATCTTATTCATAAATAACACAACCTAAAACCGTGTTGTCTAGACGCTATTTGCACTCTGCGACCAACATTCTATAGGTGTATGGCATGCATGGAATGCGAGAAATATGGAAAAACGATAACAGAACTAACTACGAGTTAACGCTGTAAATGAGAAACTTGTCTGTCAGCAGACAACATATAGTAACTATTCTCTTAGTATCAATTGATACATGTTTGTCTTCTTTCTTAATGCTGGAAATGAAATTGAAACACTCTAGAATCAGATACTAAAACATGGGTTCACAAAAGTTAAATATTACGTAAGTTACTATCTTTAACCTTGCTGAGATGAAGGGAATGCGTGTATAAAGAAAACTCTCCTTTCTCTTTCAGGGCTTATTTTTGAAGCCTAACACGCATTCCCCGAATTTATTTACCAAATCCTCGGATTTGAAGTTTATGGAACATTTTTCCATAGAATATAAAGAATTCTTATGGCATAACCGAAAAGCTAATTTGAATTGATAAGAACCATTTGATGGGGGTTAATGTATATGAAGAAGATAATGAAGAGTCTTCTTTTGGAATTGTTGAAGAATTCCAAGAGGAGTGATAGAGAATTAGCAAAGGTTCTAGGAGTGTCACAACCAACTGTAACAAGAACTCGTCACAAACTTGAAAAGAACGGAATAATTCAGGACTACACAATCATTCCAAATTTTGGGAAGATGGGTTTTGAAATATTTGCTCTAACCTTCGTCAAAATGCGTTCTGACATTCTTGTAGGAGAAACAAAGGAGAGAGCCAAAAAATTTGCTGCGAAGTTTCCTAATGTAATATTTGCCTCTAGCGGGCAAGGTCTAGGCATGACTGGGGTGATTATCTCTTATCACAAAAACTATACAGAATACCATAAACAGTTGAATCAGCTGAGACTTGAATTGAAAGACGTTGCCACAGATATTCAAAGTTTCATGGTTGCCATTGGAGAAGGAGAATACAAGAAGTATTCTCTGACATATTTGGGGGATGTGCCTTCCTTAGCTCCGTAGCATGCATGCAAACGCAAGTAACTCAAAAATTGGATGGTACGCTCCAGCTTTAAACAGTACACATCGACCTTTCAACGAAGGTTTTAAATATCAGCAGTCTCTCGCTCTTAAAGTCCTTTGGAGGACAAGAATTGGGAAAGACGGAAAAGGGAAGGTCACATTCTATTCGACCAGTTAGCAAAAGGCCTCCCAGATGGTGCAAATATACGCCAGAAGAAGTGGAGGCCATGGTTGTCAAGCTCGCGAAAGAAGGGCATCTACCTAGCAAGATCGGAATCATCCTGCGCGACCAACATGGCATTCCTCTAGTCAAACCAATCGTAGGGAGAACGGTGACTCAGATTTTACGGGACGCAGGGTTAGCACCTTCCATTCCCGAAGACTTTGGAGAATTGCTGAAAAAGGCTGCACGCCTTCATGTTCATCTTGAAAAG
>JAOZHM010000219.1 GCA_026014845.1 Candidatus Bathyarchaeota archaeon | reverse complement strand
CCCTAGTGGATAGGCTCGCATCTTCAGAGTAGCTTCTATTGTGTCGTTAACATTGATATACGTTTGCTCCAGCTTCTGCTGCTTGGCAAATGTAAGCAGATTCTTCATAATGTCAGCTATCCGCTGGGCATTATCACCGATCGTCTTAACATCTTCCTTAGTATTCTCGGGAATATCTTCAAACATCAACATTTGAGCAAAACCGATGACACTGGTCAGGGGATTGTTTATTTCGTGGGCGATGCCTTCCACCATCAATCCTAGTGAAGCCAGGCGGTTGGAGAGGTCCAGTTGTAGCTGAAGTCGTCGTTCTTTTTCCTCGGCCTGCTTGCGCTCGATGGCATAGCGTATGGTACGCCTCAGTAAGTTTGAATCTACTTGCCCCTTAATTAGATAATCCTGGGCTCCTTCGTTGACCGCTTGGGCACCTATCATTTCATCATTGAGGCCGGTTAGCACCACTATTGGCGTTTCTGACACTTGAGCGTAAGTCTTCTTGAGTGTTTCCAGCCCTTGGCTATCGGGGAGGCCGAGGTCCAGAAGAATCACTTCAACTCTATTCTGACTCAAGTACTCCATTGCTGCCTGTAGCCGGTCGGCATATTGCACATCGAAGGTCACATTGCTAGCCTCTGCTAGCATCTCACTGATCAGGCGTCTATCGCCAGAGTTATCCTCAACTAATAGGATACTGATACGTTTATCGGCCAATTACCTTTCCTCCGTTTGTATTTTTACGGTGGTTAACCAAAAATCAATGATTGACTTCACCGCCCTAGTAAACTGTTCTAGGTCTATTGGCTTGGTGACATAGCGATCCGCCTGCATGTTGTTGGTCTTGGCAATGTCCTCTACTTCTCTTGAGCCTGTAAGTATGACTACCGGGATGTGTTTCAGCGCCGAGTCTTCTTTAACCTCCGCTAGTAGCTGCACACCGTTCATTCGGGGCATATTCAGGTCAAGCAGAATGAGGTCGGGGAGGGGGGCATCGGCATACTCTCCTTTTCTGCGTAGGAAGGCAATAGCCTCCACACCATCGTGCGCAGTATGTAGTCTGTTCTGTACCTTGCCATCTTTAAGAGCTTCCAATGTAAGGCGAACGTCTCCCGGGTTATCGTCAACGATAAGAATCTCAATAGGTCGTTTGGCTGTCTTACTTTTCATTCAGCTTCACCTCCAGCCATGTCGACACTGAAATAGAATGTTGAACCTTGTCCAGGTTGCGATTGTACCGAGATATGCCCACCATGTCGCTCTACGATCTTCTTACAGATCGCTAAGCCCATACCAGTTCCCGGATACTCCTCACTAGTATGTAAGCGTCTGAAAATATCAAAGATACTCTGGCTATGCTCAGGATCAATGCCGATGCCATTATCCTTAACGGAGAAAGTCACTGTATTATTCCTCCTCTGAGCCGAAATGTGGACTTGCGGTGCTTCCTCCCCACGAAACTTAATGGCGTTGCCTATCAGATTCTGAAACAACCGCACCAACTGCCCCTCATCACCCATTATCGAGGGCAGGACATCATAACTCACCGACGCGCCACATTCTTCAATCGCTATCTTCAGATTGGCCATCGCTTGTTCAACGATGTGTTCGCAGTTGACCAGGCTAAAGGGTTTCCCACGAGTGCCTACACGGGAATACTCTAGAAGGTCGTGAAGTAACGTCTGCATCCTCTTGGCACCATCCACAGCATAGGCAATAAATTCATCTGCATCATCATCTAGCTTATTCCTGTAGCGCTTGGACAGTAGTTGAGTATAGCTCGAAACCATGCGCAGCGGCTCTTGCAGATCGTGTGAAATCACATAGGCAAATTGTTCCAGCTCAGTGTTAGAACGCTGCATCTCGTCTGTCATCTGCTTCAATCTTTCCTCCATCTGCTTGCGCTCAGTCACATCTATAAGGCTCCCCAGGATTGCTCGTTTCCGCCGGTAGTAAATGGGAACAACTGTCTCCATCACCCATTTGATTTTTGCCTGCTTATTAATAACCCTGAATTCGTATCCTAGAGAACATTCCCCCTTCAGCATGCTTACAGCTTTTTCACGAATAGCCTCTCTATCCTCTGGAAGGACAAAACTTAGAGCAGGCCTCCCTATCAGTTCATCTTCCTCGTAACCTAAAATATAGGAGAGTTGGCGATTGACAAGTCGGAAACATCCGTCCTGAATAATGTAGGTGCCGATTGGTGAGCGATAGAACAATATCCGGAATAGTTCCTTCGATTGCTTGATCTCATGTGCCATCACTTCCGACTTGGCAATCTGTTGGTCCATTTTCAATGTTTGGCTCATGATTTTTCAATTACCTCCATCTATTATCCGTCCCTCGCCATAGACCACAGAAGGGCCTAATTGATGAGTTATCACTTTTACCATCCCACATATCCGGCCTTTCCTATTGCTGATTACTCAAAAGTCGTTTATTCACATATTATTGCTGGCTTGATACCAGTAGTCGTCTCATTTCCTCCAGCAGGGACTCGCGGGTGAACGGCTTAGTTATATATCCGTCGGCACCCATCTCCTCGGCATACTTTTTATTTAGTTCATGGCCTACGCCAGTGAGCATAACCACCTTGATTCCCTTAGTTACCTGATCGGACTTGATTCTGGAACAAGCAGCATAACCGTCCATCTTTGGCATCATAAGGTCCATCAGAACGAGAGCTGGCTGCTGACCTTTTGCGATGTCTATTGCCTCTTCTCCGTCGGCTGCCTCGAGTACGATATACTCTTCTTCCAATAGCCTGTTTACTAATAATCTTACCCCTGGTTCATCATCGGCTATTAGTATTTTTTGTTTGTCCATTTAAGCATCTCCTATTTTTCTATTAAGTTACCGACAGTGCCTTGAAGCATGTTTGCTTCATCCTGGCATTGAAGAAGCTTCTGCAATTTTGCCGGGTCACT
>JAOZHM010000218.1 GCA_026014845.1 Candidatus Bathyarchaeota archaeon | reverse complement strand
GGGGGGTAGAGACTCATCAGAGAGCAACAGTTCAGCCACATCCAAGTCATTAAAAGCCGTCACCACCATGGAAAAAGAATCAACAGACATCATAACAAGGGCTTCGACTACATGACAGAAATGAACCCCATCAAAACTTTTAGAAAAACCGAAAAGATATGTCTCTTAGGAAATATTGGGGTTTCTATGGATATTTTATTTTAATGGCTTTGTTTGGACAAGCATCCACACATTTCATACAGTAAATACACTCCGGATCACTGAATTTCTCCCATGGCAAATCCAAAATGCGAACATTCATTGGACAAGCCTCAACACAAAGACGACATTCCCCCTTAACACACTTAACAAGGTCCCTACGCAAACCGAGAAAACTAAACCTGTTCATTATCGCCATGATCGCTCCATGAGGACAGAAATATTTACACCAACCTCTTGGAACGTAAGCCGAAAAGACGAGAACAGCGACCATAATGGCTAGCTGAAACCAAAAGAGCAAAGGCACATTTGAGATTCCAGACAACACTTCCAAAAAGGGAAGTTCCAATACTGAATTACGGAAATCTAAAACCATTTTTGGCAAAGTCGCAAACAACGTTTCAGCCGGGCTTAACATAGTGAAAGGAGCCTTTGCAAAGATGCCTAAAGCGCTCTCGTAGCCGCGACTGCTTCCGACAAGTTTTGAGACGGAAAAAGTTACACCAACAAACAAAGTAATGCCCAAAACACCATATTTCACGTAAACCATGCTTTCATGCGTTCTAGGCGAGATTTCCATCTTTTTACGCTTAATGAAACCTATTAAATCTTGAATAAAGCCAAAGGGACAAACCCACCCGCAAAAGGATTTACCAAGCAATATTCCCACGATTAGAAATGAAGCTATCGCAAGCCACGGAAAAACAACATTGTAGAGCATAAATTGTAAAGCGGTGAAGGCATCTCCCACAGTATTCGGCTCAATCCCCCACGTCCAAAGAACAGGAAACAGAAGAGGCAACGAGCCTAGGTTGAAAACTATCGCGCTGAAAAATATGAAGGACAAGAACTGAACTATCCTCCGAAACGTATTAAACTTAAGCAGTTTCTGCTTGATCTCGCTCTTCAACCTCTAGCCTCTTTCAAACTGTTAATGAACATTTGAGTTATTCTATTTTCCCACCACTTTAACATTTTCCACAAGAACCCAAGGAGCAACCAACTGCCCAATCTTCCTCTCATTATTAGCCAACCCAGAAACATTCGTTAACACTTCAAAAATGTTACCAGCCAACATCGCTCCTTTTATAGCGTAAACAATTTCACCCTTTTCGATTTTCCACGCCGGAGTTGCGACAACAGAGAATTCTCCACTGGCTGGATTGCTGCTGTGAGCACCCTGCAAAAAGTACACTAGAAGGCCTTCCTTCAATCCACTGATGAGATCTTCTGGAGATTTGTTTCCAGGCATTATACGAAAGTTCGTGGCTTCAACGTTTGGCGTGGACAAGTACCCAGCTCTTGAAGCATTTCCCGTACTTTCCTTTCCATCTTTCTTAGCCGCATAATTATCA
This sequence comes from Candidatus Bathyarchaeota archaeon, assembly GCA_026014845.1. Lineage (GTDB taxonomy): Archaea > Thermoproteota > Bathyarchaeia > Bathyarchaeales > Bathycorpusculaceae > SOJA01. The sequence continues at coordinate 1,710 of JAOZHM010000218.1, read as the reverse complement.
TAGATGAAGTTGTGTAGGACCCCCTTCTCTATAATCGGTGTCTTTTGTTGAGGAACTCCTTCGCCGTCGAATTTCCATGTGCGGAGACCACCATTAAATAAGCCGTCATCGTAAACTGTTACAATGTCGGAAGCCACCTTTTTTCCTATCTTACCCTTGAAGGCTGATTGATTTCTCTGCACGTAATCCGCCTTAACAGCGTTAATTAAAGTGAAATGAAGAAGCTGTTGTAGGGCAAATTGGGTGAATATAACACTGATGTTTTTTGTTTTTGTTCTTTTAGCTTTTAGTGCCGAAACAGCGAGCCTTGCAGCTTCCTTGCCAACCCACTCTGGGTTCACATCGTACTTTCTTTCAATGTTAAATTCAAAGCATACTGGTGTTACTTCACCTTCTCCTTTAGCTATTGTTGCCAAACTGCATTCAACGATTGTTCCATGATCAAAACCCTCAACGCCATTTGAGTTAGCAACAGCCTTACACAAATATGATGCCCCTGTCTCTCCTTGAATTGGAAAGATACGCCTGTCCGTCTCTTCAGCCGCATCTAACATTGTAGAAGCTATCTTCACCAAGTCTTCAGAATTAAGCTCAACAATCTTATTGTCATAAGTGCCTGTCACAGACGAAAAAGCCTTTTTGGTTGGAAGACCCTGCCAGTCTTTGTCAGGTTTACTTGCTTTAGCAGAATTTAAAGCGTTGAGGACTGTTTCTTTAATGACGGCTTCACTTTCTAATACGTTTGTATAGGAAAAACCTGTCGCCTTGCTAACTATGGCTCTAATTCCTAATCCCCTGTCAACTATTCGAGAACTTTTGCTGATCTGTCCTCGTTCAATGCTAACACTAGTGGTTAGGCCTTGATATACAAATGCTTCAGCTTCATCAACACCTTTCCTCTGAGCAAGATCTACAGCTTTTTCAGCTAATCTTTGCATTTCCTCTTGTTTAAGCGCTACCACCAACCAGCACCTCCTTCACTCTAATGTGGGGACCACCATCACATACGAAGGCTGTTTGACCCTTGCCACATCTTCCAGGCCATAATTCAAAGTCTTTTCCAACAGCATCCACCTTAAGTAAAGTCTCAAGTGTGTTACCACTTATAGAAGCATTACGTATGGGTGCACCTATCTCGCCGTTAACTATTTCGTAGGCTTCCTGAATGCCCACTTGAAAAGTGCCGTCTAAGTTTGCTTGACCTCCCCTAAAGTTTTTGAGGTAATAGCCGAATTTTATGTCTTCTACTAATTCCTCGAATGAATGGTCTTTAGGTTCCATGAACGTGTTACGCATTCGTATTATGGGTTCAAAACGGAAATCTTCAGCTCTTGCGTTGCCTGTTAGTTTTGCATTAAACTTCTGGGCGGTTTCACGATTATGCATAAGTCCAACTATAACACCATTTTTTACTAGAAGCGTTTTCTGCGTTAGGACACCTTCATCATCATATTTAAACGAACCAAAAGCACCTTCCACTAAACCATCATCATAAAAAGTTACAACGTCAGAAGCTATCTTCTTCCCAAACTTATCAAGTAACACTGAACCTGACAATGTCAAGTCTGCTTCAGCCAAATGCCCAAAGGCCTCATGAACAAAAACCCCGACCACGTTTGGTCCCAAGACTGCAGGGAATGTTCCACCCTTTGGAGGTTTTGCCTTTAGCTGTTCAACTGCACGTTTTGCAACTCTTTCGCCGACAATTTC
>JAOZHM010000217.1 GCA_026014845.1 Candidatus Bathyarchaeota archaeon | reverse complement strand
GTTCTTCCATCACAAATCTGCCTCTGCCAAAAGCTTTCAGTTTGAAATTCGGAAGCTTGTCCACCATGTAGAGTTCGCCGTAGTCGAATCCACCTTTAATAAACTGAATTACGTAGACCTTTAATCCTCTTCCTATGGCTCTTAGGGCAAGTCCAAAAGCTGCCGAAGTTTTTCCTTTTCCGTCCCCAGTGTAAACCTGTACAAGCCCTTGTTCTAGTTTATGCATTTGCTTCTATCACTTCTAAACTTGCTTTCCGAATTTTTTGTTTAAGAGTTTCTCAGCTATAGAGGCAGGATCCATTTTCTTTTCCAGAATTTTTTGCAGAAACTCTTCGAGTTTTCCTTCCCTTTTCAATTCTTCTATTATTGAACTTGCCACTTTCTCTTTTATGGCTTCTACCAGTTCGGCTTCAGCCTTTTCTCCACTTCTTTTGCGTTCTAACCTCTTTTCTAAGAAAAGCCTGTGCTCTCCTATTTTCTCGATGAGTTGGGGAACACCTTCGCCTGTGAGGGCTGTGGTCTTTAGAACCGGCGGCTTCCACATTTTTTCTTTATTGTTTAGCTGTAGCATTGCTTGGATGTCCATCACAGCCTTGTTGGCGTTTGCACGGTCCGCCTTGTTCACGACAAAAATGTCAGCTATCTCCATGATTCCAGCCTTTATTGCTTGTATCTCGTCTCCTAAGCCCGGTGCAAAGATAACGACTGTTGTTTGTGCCACTTTGATTATTTCCACCTCAGATTGTCCAGCACCAACGGTTTCCACGATGACTATGTCTTTGCCTGCGGCATCCAAGACTTTCGCAGCGTTTTTTGTTGCTTTGGCTATTCCACCGAGATAGCTGCGGGTTGCCATGCTACGTATAAAAACTCCTTGGTCTGTGCTTAGTTCTTGCATTCGGATTCTGTCGCCAAGAAATGCGCCTCCCGTGAAAGGACTTGTTGGATCCACGGCTATAACGCCTACAGTTTTGCCTCTTTGCCTATACTCGCGTATGATTTTATCTATGAGGGTACTTTTTCCAGAGCCTGGGGGGCCTGTTAACCCTATAACGTGGGCATTTCCGGTGCGAGGGAAAATTGAGGCAATTAGTTCTTGTGCTTCAGCAGTGTTGTCTTCGATGGTTGTTATTGCTCTCGCTATGCTTCTTCGGTCTCCAGCTAGCACGCCTCTGGCTATTTCCTGTATTTTCGGCAATGTTCGCACATCTTGAGGGTTTAGGTTCTTTTCGGAACATTTTCAAATACGAACTGAACTATTTTATCTGTCCGTGTTCCAGGTCCAAAGATTTCTTTTATTCCAAGCTTTTTCATTCCTGGAATGTCTTCTTCTGGGATTATGCCTCCGGCGACAACAAGCACGTCTGTTAAGCCTTTCTGCTTCAACAGATCTATTATGATTGGGAAAAGGGTTTTGTGGGCTCCTGAAAGAATACTCAATCCTATTACGTCAACATCTTCTTGGAGGGCGGTTTCAACTATCTGCTCTGGGGTCTGCTTTAAACCAGTGTAGATTACTTCCATTCCGGCATCTCTCAATGCTCTGGCTATGATTTTGGCTCCTCTGTCGTGGCTGTCGAGGCCTGGCTTAGCGATTAAAACTCTAATTTTCTTTCGATTCTGCATGTTTTTTCCTCCTCTAGATTACGATTAGCTCTTTGTATTCTCCGTAGATTTTTCGAAGCACGTCGCACATTTCGCCTATTGTTGCATATGCCTTTACGGCATCAATTATTATTGGCATGAGATTTTCATCCTTTTCTGCCGCATAATGAAGTTTTTCAAGCATTTCATTCACTTTTCTGTTATCCCTTTCTCTCCTCAGCTTCTGAAGTCTTGCAACTTGTCCCTCTTCAACTTTTGGGTCTACCCTTAAAACCTTTATTGGCTGTTTTTCTTCTGTTGTATAATAGTTTACTCCAACTAGGATTCGTCTTTTTTCGTCTACTTCCTTCTGATATTTATAGGCATTGTCAGCGATTTCCTTTTGGAAGAAGCCTTTCTCTATGGCTGTCATTGCTCCGCCCATGTCGTCTAGTTTTTGGAAGTATTCCATTGTGCGCTTCTCCATCTCGTTTGTTAGGTTCTCTACGTAGTATGAGCCGGCTAGGGGGTCTATGGTGTTGGCTACTCCGCTTTCATGAGCGATTATTTGCTGTGTTCTTAGGGCTATTCTTACTGCTTGTTCGCTTGGCAAAGCCAGTGCTTCGTCGAAGGAGTTTGTGTGCAACGATTGTGTTCCAGCTACGATCGCTGCCAAGGCTTGAATTGTAACGCGTGTAATGTTATTCAGGGGTTGCTGTGCCGTGAGGGTGAATCCTGCTGTTTGAACGTGCATGCGCATCCACATGGACCTTGGGTTTTTGGCGTGGAATCTTTCCTTCATTGTTTTTGCCCATATTCTGCGGGCTGCTCTGAATTTTGCTATTTCTTCAAACAAGTCGTTGTGCGCTGCGAAGAAGAATGACAACCGGGGGGCAAATTCGTCAACTTTCATTCCTCTTTCAAGGCATGATTCCACATAGGTTATGCCATCGTAAAGCGTGAAGGCTAGTTCTTGAACCGCGTTTCCCCCAGCCTCTCTAATGTGATATCCACTTATGCTTATTGGATTCCATCTGGGCACATGTTTCGTGCAGTATTCTATTATGTCTGTTACAAGTTTCAGTGAAGGCTTAGGTGGAAATATGATTAGTTTCTGGGCGAAAAACTCCTTAAGCACATCGTTCTGCGTTGTTCCTCCAAGCTTATCTCTGGGTACTCCTTGTTTTTCTCCTACTGCTATGTACATGGCAAGTAACATGGCTGCTGGACCGTTGATTGTCATGGATGTTGTCACTTTCTCGAGGGGTATGCCATTAAACAGAACTTCCATGTCTTTAAGTGAGGAAACTGCTACTCCGCATATGCCAACTTCACCTTTAGAAAATGGATGGTCTGAATCGTAACCCCTAATGCTTGGGTAGTCAAAGGCTATGCTTAAACCTGTTTCACCTTCCTTCAGCAGATATTTGAATCGTTGGTTTGTCTGTTCTGTGTTGCCGTATCCTGAAAACTGCCGCATAGTCCATAATCTGCCCCTGTGCATTGTTGCATGCACTCCACGGGTGAAGGGGTATTCGCCTGGAAAACCTAGGTCTCGCATGTAGTCTAGGTCTTTGACGTCTTCTGGAGTGTAGACGCGTTTTATCAACGTGTCTGAATGGTTTCGGAATTCACTTTTCCTTTCGGGACTTTGTCCTATCCATTTTGGCAGCGTTGTCTTCTCCCATCGTTCCCGCTCTTTTGCAATTTCATTAATTTTTTCTTTGTCGGACATTCAACTTTTGCTCCTTAACAAGCCTAGTTTTAACTTGAATATCACATTGAACCTAAAAGTTATTTTCTTATCGGTTTAAACCTATCGCTTCATTATGGTGTTTCTTAAATTCCAACAGGCTGGCGGAAGCTGAGAATCCCCAGCCATAACCAAGCACTAAGATGATGTCGCCCGTGGAAAATTTGTTTTCTGAAACTATTTTTTCGAGGATGAAGGGTAGGCTTGCT
>JAOZHM010000216.1 GCA_026014845.1 Candidatus Bathyarchaeota archaeon | reverse complement strand
GCAGGATTTCGGTTTTAGGCAGCATTCAGAGAGTGTTCGTATGTATTTTGGAGAAAAGCTTGAAACTGAACGTGTAGATGGTGTTTACGCTATTGGTGGTCCGGAGAAGGGTTAGATCAGGCTTTGGGCTTTGTTGCCTTGCGTGCAAAGGTTATGTAGCCAGTGTGCCCAGTCATCAAAGTGTGAGGGCGCGTTCTTCCTCTTTCAGTTTGCATTCCACGCATTAAGCATTCAACGGTTTCGATGTCTACAAAACTGTTGTCTTTCAAGGCTTCAACTGTTTTTACAATCTGGTCCATTGTTGGACTGAATGAAACTATTGTTCCGCAAGGCTTGAGGGCAGTGTAAGCGTGTGGAACAACAAGCCAAGGAGTTGCCAAATCTAGTATAACTGCGTCAACGTCATTTTCGTCTATGCCAACTGTCACGTCCTTATTTTTCAATACGACAAAATCAATTAAGCCTGCACGCCTCAAGTTTTTCTTTGCAGTCTCGAGGAATTCTTCCCTTATTTCGTAGCTGTAGACTCTGCCATCTGGTTTAACATAATGAGTCAAGGCTGTGGTTAGCGCACCCGTGCCTGTTCCAGCTTCTACTATACTGCTTCCTGGACCTATTCCGCTGAACATAACTATTAGAGCTACGTCCTTCGGGTAGGTTATCTGGGTTTTACGCGTAGATTTAAAAATGTAATCTCGCAGTAAAGGTTTTAACGCTGCGAACTCGATTCCTATGTTGCTTGAAACTCTGGCGCCGTATTCTTTTCCGATTATGTCGTCGAATTTTATGAAGCCTTTATGTGTGTGGAAGGTTTTGCCCTTTTCAACTTTAACGAGGTATGTTTTTCGGCGGCTTAAGTAAAGGAGTACGTAGTCGCCTTCCCTTATTTTTTGAGTTGACAACTTCGGTCACTAAGGTGTGTATTTGAATGGGTGTTTTGACCTGTCCTTGTTTTCTATCAGCTCGTCTATTGTGGGTCTTCCTTCTATTGCCTTGCGGATGGCGTGATGCATGGCTTTGTAATTGTTTATGTATATTCTTTGTCTGTCAACTGCTGTTGGATGAACGAACACGTTAGCGATGATTATCAGGTCTTCAGTAGCTTCTTTGGGGATTATTCCTTCTGCAACGCTGTCAATGATTGCCTTTGCCACCGCCGTTTGTGCAGGACCATAAACCATGCTTGCTTCGCGCATACTCCTAATCGTAACTGTTGGAACTATCAAGGTTACAGGCTTAACAGCTAGATTCGGCTCCAAGATGGCTAGCAAAGGTTCATGTCCCTGTGTTGGTGCAGCCTTGGCCTTTGCGAAGGCTTCGCCCAGAGGTCCGTCTTTCTTCCCGATAAGCAAGTCTATGTGGGCTACTTCTGCGCCTTGTCCCGCTAAGGCTTCCCCTACACGCAAGTTGAAGTCTCGTATGATTTCCGGTGTTACGTCAATGGCTTTGAAACGTTCTTCTACGGGTTTTTCGCCGATCTCAAATGTTATGGTTTTTGGCTTTATCTTGCCTGTTTTCTCCAATTCTATTCGCAGTTCCTCCCTTGCCTCGTATGTCAGTTCTCCGCCTACGCTCAGCGGCTTTCTGACTGGCCCGACTTTTACTTTCATCATGTTCAGGGCTGCCTTTGTTCCTACTGCCCCGCTTCCAGCAATTATGCGGGCCATTTTCTGTATTTTATATTGCAGTTCACGGGCTTTTTGCAGTTCACCATTTTTCACGTGATTGTAGATTTCAACCCAAATGTCTGGTATCACATTTGCGCTTGCAAGGATTGCCCCTGAGCATCCAGCAGCTAAAGCAGCTACGACAACTTCGTCGTGCCCACACATGACGTTGATTTTGTCGCGTACCTTCTCCAGAACAGCAAGAATGTAACTAAGTTGTCCGCTACTGTCTTTCAAACCGACAATGTTTGGGATTTGAGCCAAGTCCTCAACCATCTGCCAAGAAAGTTGAACGCCCGTGCATTGTGGGATATTGTAAAGAATTATCGGCAAGTCTACTTCACTTGCAATCGTATGGTAGTGTTGGTAAATGCCACGGTCTTTAGGTTTTAAGTAAAAAGGTGTAACGATTAAGGCTGCGTCTGCACCTGCATCCTTCGCGTATTTCGTCATTTCTAAAGCTTGATCTGTTCCGCTAGCTCCTGTGCCTACTACCACTGAAACTTTGCCTTTAACTTCGTCCATAACTATGTCAATAACCTGTTTTTTCTCTTCTGTTGTCAAGTTTACAAACTCGCCTGTCGTGCCGCATGGAACAACCCCGTAAACGCCTAACTCGATGCAATGGCTAACTAAAGCTCGCAGCCTTTCCTCATCTACAGCCTTTCCGTCATCCGTGAAAGGCGTAACTAAAGCTGGCAAGATTCCCTCAGGCTTAAACATGTTTTTCTCGCCTTTTGGTTAACCGTATGCCTTATACCATTTAAGCTTTGAATTTAAAATTTTAGAAAATAGAGGATAGAAGAGTTAAAAAGGGGGGAGATTGTTGAAAGACATTTGTTGATCTTAGACGCAACGGTTTTTTTCACGAATAAGTCGTCTTGCTTCAGCTTTTTGCATTTCCATTTTCAGTAATTGAGCATTTATTTTTCGAAGCTCATCATAAGTCAGAAAAGTGTCATGTAATCCTTTTCTGGAAACTTGTAAATTTGATGTTGACTTAGGCTCAGCTCCAATCCTGAGCACTCTTGAATGATGTGAGTAACTTGCTACGGAGAACTTTTTTGGGTGTGCCTTTTCTTTAAATCTGTTCTTTTCATTTTTCATTTTGTTGTTACACGATTGGCGCGCGCAGGGAAGAACAAGAAGAAAAGTTAAGACAAAATTTTGACAACATCCACTTCTTGAAAAATAGGAAAAATCGTCCGTTAGCTATGCTGTTTCTCAAATTGACTGAACACTGAAAATACTTAAATTACCTAACACTCCAATACGAATATCCGGAAGGACAGTTTAGTGAGTGCCATTAGAGAAAGATTAAGAATCAAAGAGGAAAATCTGAAGCAAATCAACAGTTTTCTTCTGAGAGAAGATAACCCTCTTGTAAATGGCTTGCTAAAAATCGTTGAGAAATATGGCGGTGTTGACGAGATTAACCACAAGGCTCTGGAAGCCCGTAAACTGGAAAACCTCATGGAACGACTTGGGAGAAAAAATTCACCTTATGCGAAAGATCTTGAATGGCTAATTGAACAACGGGATAGAGAAGCCTTTATCAGCATTCCAGAATATCGCAGAAAAGTTCTAGGAGAAAAAGCTGATTCCATGAAGTTTGATGATTCTTTTGCGGTAACCCTTGAAATTAGTGCATGTAACTTTTTCCCGTGGCTTATAGAAGAGGCAAAAAAAACCATTGAAGAGCAGAATCTTATGCCAGCCCGTTACATTCGAGTCCGCTCTATGAAAGAACAAGTTGAAGACGATCACATTCTCGCTTTTGCAGCAGCCATGCAGGTCGTAGGTGCTTCCTACGTGGAGACGTTAGATACAAAAGGAACCATGCCTGGACCTGATGGCCAGCCTATTAATGTTCATTTGGGAGGACCAGAAACTATCACGGGTTATTTCGGAGGAGTAGGAGTGCCGAATGAATACGCTTTGAAGTGGGTTGACGAATTCCTTTGCTATTATACTGAATATGGTATCCGACAAGTTTTGAATGTGAACATAGGTACTGTGATGCTTGGGTATTGGTTGCACAAACTTGGAATTGACATGGAGTTTAAGATTTCAGTTTATCTTGGCAATGACAATCCATACACATGTTTTTGGACGTTGATGACTGCAAAACTCTTTAGTCGAGATGATGGGACAACACCTCTCATAGGCTTTAACCTCTCAAACTCCGTCAACAATGAGACCATTGAACTGTCAGCTTATATGCGGAAAGACTTTGGCTTCGAAGACATTGTACGCATCGAACATCACATCGTGGAAACATACAAGAGCATTGTCAGACAACCATACAACAGACTGAACGAACTTCTAGAAATAGCAGACCATATCAAAAATGTCAGCGCTAAACATGAAGGTGCGTTCCCTGAGATTGAGGCAACACGAGAGCATCCTTCGGACATTTTGGAATATTTCATGTCCAAAAAAGATATAATCAAAAAAGGATTGATGCCGAAGCTCCTAATCAACTACCTTGATAAACATGATTCGGTGAACAGAACAGCCAGAGCCCTAACAGAGCGAGGCCTAACATTTATCGCAGCTCAGAACCTGCACAAGAAATAATTTGGAGTTTTTCGGTTTTTTGCAAGTTCCTACTATTTTTTTCGGTGTTACAGGCTAAGCAAAGATGGAAAATAAAGGGGAAATAGTGCTTTACCAATATTGTTTAGGTTTTCGCATGACGACGTAGAATGTCGTAGCTACGAAGAAAATGGTTGTTATCGCTAAAATAATCACTGCTATTCTTGTGTTTCCAAGTTCGATTAAGCTTCCTTGGACGGAAGTGTAGTTTTGCTGAAGCTCCCAGTAAGTCTGGTTTAAGCGATCTAAGCTTTCTACAGAGAAGTTCATCTGGAAACATTGCAAAAAAGTTTGATTAAGCTGCTCATAAGTTTCAAGTAGCTCCTCGATATTTTCAAGATAAACGTTCTCAACGTGAGTCATGGTAAAACCAAGAGTAAGCTGTGGAAATCCTAGGTGTAAATTCCCGATTTCTGCGGAATACGTTAACGAAATCTCTCCATAGGTTACATCCCAAACTTCCTGCGGTACACCAAAAGTGCAATTGTATTCTTCAACTAGAGTACTATTTAGTAAAAAATTATTCTCTGTTATATTCGCCATTAGAATTTTGTCTTCGCCATATAAGAAGCCAAATATGCTTAGATTGAAGTATTCTACGTCAACATTAGTCAGTCCCTTTAGGCCTAACATGACGGTAATATTTTCAGTTGGTTGGATTGCTGCCGTTGCATTAACTTGGATTCTTATTCCAGGAATCTCGGAGTCAAAAAACGTTTTCATATTTTCTGCTGGTTCTTGTGCTTTTGTGATGTAAACTAATGCAAGTATTAGAGTAAAAATGACCATTAGTGTTTCTAGTTTTTCTAGCTTCATCATTTCACCTTCAGATAAGATTTTACTGATTGTGTTCTGTGAGAATGTAGTTTATTTAATTTATGTAGAAGATGAATGCATAATTCGGAGTTACTGGTTGAGTTTACGGGAGTTGTCTAAAGCGATTTCGTTCTCGTTTACTATTCAATTACTGTCCAAAGGAAGTTCTTTAAATTTTGGTGTCAAAAAAATGGTTATTTGATTGAGCGGATGAAGCGTTGGTACATGTAGATGAAGTAAATGAGGGCGAAGGCTGTTAGAAGGATTTCGAATGTTAAGATGGCTGGATTGTTTTCCACAGCCATGAAGTATCCGTGTTGCAGTATGTCCGTGAAGACTAGGATCTGAAGGAATATGGCTCCGCCTAGAGAGCTTAAGCCTAAGCTGTGAAGAAGCAATCGTATTCGGCGGTCATGTGTTGTAGTTTTCATTTGTATCATGAATATCAAGATGCAATACGTTAACTTATACGTTATGAATCATCACACACGACAAAACCTAATTATTGCGCTTTCTGATTTACAGTTATACTTCTAAAACATGACATATTCAAACTAGTTTCAACACGAGAACTATGAAGGAGTCTAATTTTTCTTCGTGTAAATTTCGCAGCAGCTATACTCCAACCATATATTCCTTACTTTTCTCAACGAGCAAGGTTTCGCTTTTCAAATCTTCCATAAATTTAGCAAACAAATCCGCATGTTCCGTATGAATAGGGAAAATCTTAGTTGCATTAATTTCTTTCAGAATATTCTTTAGTTGAAGAGGCATTATGTGTCCGGAAACATGAACGTGATACTGCGGCAACCCGTAATGCCTAAGCCAGTTAACCAACCTCTCAAAGTCAATCTCCATCTCCTCATTGAACGGCTCAGAAGCAGACAAAACATAGCAGCTACCTGCCTTCGGATCGATTTCCACAAGCTCCTCCAAATCGTAAAAAGACATGGCTAAAACTATTTCCCGTTGTTGCTTCGAAACTTCGAACACATCAACAATTTTGTCCGAATACTCCTCTATAATTTGTTTTTCCCATTTGCGATATCTTTTCTTCGATTTTCGAAATATCAATATGTTCTCATCGTTCAAGTTTGGAACGCTCAAGTGCTTATCCTTGCGCAACGCTTTCAACATGTAAGCCTGCCTAAGTGAAACAGTAAGACATCGCCCGTTCTTCTTGGCTGTTCGATAAAAAGAATTCAACCTATCAACATCAGCGTAAGCAAAATCAGCAAGCACCAAACCACTCGTCTGCCCAACAATTCTATTCAACTTATTCTTAACCTCAATTTCAGAAGAAATTGATGCACCAGTCATGTTCGTGGCTTCGGTGATAACCGCCACCGGCTCTGCTTCCCTTGTCTTTCCAACAAAATCTGACGTCATCTCAGGCTTCGTTCCGTGAGCCCTAAAATCCCCAGTATAAACAACAGCACCATTAGAAGTATGAATTATAAAACCGTAGGCTCCTGGAACAGAATGATCAACATGAACAGGCTCAATCTCTAAATCATCCACAGTGATTGTGTCTCCTGTTCTGAAAGGCTTAAACACAATGTCTTCAACGTTAAACTCTAAACCGGCTCTACGTATTTCGCCTAATGCTTGCAAAATAATTTTTGTGGTCTCTCCGCAGTACACTGGAATTTCACGCTTTATGAAAGATATGTAAGCTGAATGGTCCATATGAGCGTGCGAAAGGAAAACAGCATCAACTTCCGCAGCCCTATCATCAAACCTGTAAAATCCTTCAAGTTTCGGCAGAATTCCAAGCTCTTGCAGACTTTTTTCGCTTCTAGGAGAAAGAAAAGGCAACGAATAATATTGCTTTTTCAAAGCGAAGGACATGCCAAAATCCAAAAAGATTTTCGTGCTTCTGTCTTGGAGTAGGATTTTGTTTCCACCAATCTCGTCTACTCCACCGTAAAAGGTCAATGAAGTGTTTAGCTTTACCAATTCATACACCAACGACAAAGAAACTTTCTGTGTCGTTCATCCTAAATAGGCTTTTTGAATGCAGAGTGCATGCTAACAATTATTTGAAGATAGCAATATTTTTTAAGAAGCATCATGTGGTTATGCCATACAAATGGAGGTCTAAACGTGGCTAGAAGAAGCAAGAAAGAGAAAGCTGCAGGTCGGGAAAAGCATAGACAAATAAAAAGAGCCAAGAAGATGCAGAAGAAACAGAAAAAGAAAGTTGAGCTTCCTACAAGGCATAGGAAAGGTAAAAAATAGT
>JAOZHM010000215.1 GCA_026014845.1 Candidatus Bathyarchaeota archaeon | reverse complement strand
CTTCATCCCTTCTTATATGCGGTTCTTTTCTTCTGAGAATTCTGACACCTCTCGGGCCTATAAATATGGATTTTTCAAGTTCACCATGTATACCTTCAGCGACACCTTCCATCACATCCTCAACGTAGTCATGTACACGGTCTCCAACATCGATGTATATGCCACGCCTTCTTTTTTGTTCCCTTCCCACAACATCTCTGAGCTGTTCTTTCAAGTCTGCCATTTCTTCTTTGAGTTTTTTCATTTCTTCATTAAGATCTTCAGACAATTCGATTCTCACACTCCTTCATTTCATCTTCATCGTTTTAAATTCGACAAGAATCAAATAGAAATCGACATATATAAATATTATCCTTATATACGCTTTGCATTGAATTTACACTTAGAGAGTAATGTGAACCCGTATGAAAGTGTTGTTTGTGTGCTCAGGAAATGCTTATCGAAGTCCAGTAGCAGAAGCATTATTGAAGAAGCTTAGGCCTGACATAAAGGTAGATTCTGCGGGAACAGATCCAGCAATTCCAATCTCACAAGAAGCAAAGGAATATTTAGCGAGAGAAAACGCGGAGCAATACCTCAAGAAAAATCCGAAAGGCTTAGATAGCAAGCAACTTGGCGAATATGACCTTATAGTGGCAATGGAACCAAGACACAAACATGTTGTTCTAAGCATGTGTCCAGAATGTGCAGACAAAATAGTTGTTTGGAACATTAATGATCCGTACTTCCTACCACAAGGATACGCCGAAAAAGTATTCAAGCAGATCAAAGACAAGGTTCAAGAATTAGCTGACTCATTATAAGAACAACAAAAAATGGTTTCCAAATTCTCATTGTGTTTCCGTATTCTTAATTCATAAAAGTTAGTGACGATCAGAGAAAAGAGTATTTGATGATTCGGCTAAAGAAAGAGCCAATTCATTTTCTCTTCATCATAATAGTATCCGCGATTCTCGTTCAACTTTCAGACGCAACTGCCATAAGCTTTAAAGTGCTAAAAGGTGAAGAGATAACCAAATCCATCAGCCTTGTGATTGAGGATCGTGTTTTGGTGAAGTTTACTGTTGTAGGTCAGACTGCGAGCACTTTAGACTTTTACATTACTGATTCCAATGGAGACGTGGAAGTTGAATACAGCAGAGTAGGCACTGTCAGTTACCCCTTTGTCTGCGATGAAGCCGGAGAATACGTTTTACATTTTTCCAACACAGACACGTCAGAAGACAAGCATGTAACATTGGATTATGAGATTCAGCATTACATTTTTGGAATTCCACAGATGCTTTTCCTAACACTAATCATCGTTTTAGTCTCTGTGGCTGCTGTGGCTACGTTTATACTGATGGGAAAACCTCGCTAGACATTAACAACTAAAATATATTCCTGTAGTTGAAGTCGGATTATAAACATAGGGTCAAACCAGAAATTGATCACACAGAGCTCCGGGCTGTTTTCGACATGTGTTTCGATGGTTTGATCATCGATTTACTGAGGCACGCAGAAATCAACTATGCAAAGGGCTAAGGTTGAAGAAACCATTGAAAATGTAAACCAACTAATTTCTCAACTCAAACGTAGGACCGGTTCCTCTTAAAACTAAAATTTTCAATGTTAATTTCGATTATGTATTCTGGACATTATTGGAAAGCATGTAAACCATTTATACTTATTTAATAATACAGTTTGCCGTGAAATGTCATGCTTGTCACAAACAAGGATTTGATGCTACCAGCCACGCAGAAGGCTTACGCCGTTGGGGCCTACAACATCAGCAATCTGGAAAGCTTGTTGGCCGTTGTTGAGGCAGCGGCTGAGGAAAAATCGCCGGTGATCGTTGCTGTTACTCCGAGCTCTATCAAGTATGCTGGTCTGGCTTACATTGGAAAAATGGTTAAGGCTGCAGCGGAATCCACTCAGGTGCTTATGTCTTTGCATCTTGACCACGGAAAAAATGTGGAAACAGTTTCAAAATGCATAGACGCTGGCTTCACATCCGTTATGATTGACGGTTCCCATTTAAAGTTTGAAGAAAATGTTGCATTGACAAAGCGTGTGGTTGATTTGGCACGTCCAAAAGGTGTTTCGGTTGAGGCGGAACTTGGAAAACTTGCTGGCGTGGAAGAATCAACTGTTGAGGAGAAAGAAGCCGTTTTGACGGATCCTGACGCTGCTGAAGAGTTTGTTGAACGCACTGGTGTTGACGCTCTTGCAGTTGCAATAGGCACTTCGCATGGAGCCTACAAATT
>JAOZHM010000025.1 GCA_026014845.1 Candidatus Bathyarchaeota archaeon | reverse complement strand
GGTTGTTGCTGAAAAGCTATGGAAAGAGAGTTAATATAGAGAGGGATATAGAACCTTCGTTTTTTGTTGGTTTTATCAGGTTTTTGGGTATGTTAGATTCTACCCCTTCTGTTATGAGGATGAGTAGTCTGTATCTTGTAGGCATTTATTCAGCTTGTGCCTCTTCTAGGTTATTCGCTCTATCGAGACGCCCACGTTGCGAAATTCCGCATCTCGACCTACTAGCAGATTTGCCTTCTTCACCTTAGCGGTCGCTACCGCGAATGCATCAGCTAAGGAGAGAGTGTGTCTTCCCTTAGTCTTCGCTGCCTCTCTCCAGAGTTCGTCGTCGTCAACAGGAACTATTTCCAACCCGTAGCCCTTGAGGTTCCGTTCCTTCTCCTCGGCGAGGTCAGGGTTCCTCCTATATATAATATAATAAAGTTCTGTGAGGTTGATAATGTTTAGGTAGCCCTTTATTTCTCCTTCCATTATCTTTGCTAGGCGCCTCTCAACCTTCTTTCCGCCGGGTTCTCCTAAGTAGAAGGCTAGGAGGGTCTCGGTGTCGAAGACAACGCTCACGTTTCGACGCCCTTTAGCATTTTTTTCTCCTTCATCCAATCCTGCGTTCTAGCCTCCTCCAGAATCTCCCTCGCCGTCTTTCCCTCGAAGAGCCCCCTCAGCGAGCCGAATTCGTCTTCGGGTCTGGGCAGAGGCTTGAAAAGGATGCCCTCATCCGTCTCAACAACGAGAACTCTGTCCCCTACCTTGAACTTCTCCCTCAAATCTTTTGGGATGGTCGCCTGCCCCTTCTTAGTAACACTAACAACTCTAGTCATTACGTCCACCAAATTAATACTAAACATAAAAGTATTACTTAAATCTTGCCCCTTCGTGATATTCCCAGAAATCTTCATTAACGTCGCGCGCGCTAGCTTCTGTTTTTCTTAGACAAACTTAGATGAATGTACTCTTGTAGCGTTTGTCTTAGGTTTTGGATACATTAATGTTTGAGGGATATTGTTTGACCCCGCGCGTGCGGTTGCTGAATTGTTGAAAAGGTATGATTCAATGTTTTGAGGTTGATTTTCGAGTCTAATGAGAAATGCAGTACTGTTGGATTTTAGTATTTTAATGGGATAACTCGAACGCCATATTCTTTTACTATGAGTATACGATTTTTTATTGGGATTTCAGCGGTTAATAGGTACTCGATTCTTTTAGTTATCTGTTCAGGAGATTTCGGGATAAATCGTAATAAAATTAAGCCTTTAGCCTTAAGTTTTTCCCTGAACAGGAGTTCGCCGAAGCCCTTGTCAAAAGTCACAACAATTCTTTCTTTTCTGTTAGCTAGATCGAGCACTTTTCTATCACTTAAGCCCGGTGAGAACTCTATAACCGAAACTATGTCAATGCCTCTCTATCTTAGGGCATTTACAGCCTTAATTGGTATGTTTTCGTCTGCTAGAAGCTTGATCAAGGCAGTGGATAAACCTTCTCGTCCTTCAAGATTTCGGTTGCGTACTTTAAAACGGCTGTTATGTCCTCTTTCTTAAGTTGAGGATAATTTTCCAATATGTTCTCAACTGTCCAGTCGTTGGCGAGTAGATCTAAAATAAACTCAACAGCTATTCTAGTGCCTTTTATAATCGGTTTACCAGCTAAGATGTTTGGATCAACAGTTATTTTGTCTTTCCAATTCTCATTCATTCAGGGCACCTATGATAGATAGGTGAAGGTACGCGGTATAAATGTGTTTGCAGAGAGGAAAAAGCGCATCTAATTTTTTGTATTTATAGTTGGATGTAGGTTCTTTCGCCTATGATGAATCTTTTTCTGTGTGGTGTGTTTTTGTTAGAGGTTATTTTCGCGCGCGCTCCGGCTTATGAAACGGCTGTGGCTACGTTTTCGAGGGTTAGGGACGAGGAGTTGATTCGCGAGACGCAGACGGTTCTTGAGAAGGCGAACGAGGCTGCAGAAAAAGTCATCGGAGGATGAATTTTTGTGTTTTAGTGTAACTTTTGCATGTTTATACATAGATTGTTTGATGTTATGGGAAATGTAAAAAAGTTTATATTTGATGGGGTATTACATCTACTTGGTGATGTAAGAAGTGACCGTTGTCCAAACGAGTATCCCGGATGAGTTACATAAGAAGTTGGTTGAAGTTTCTAAAACTGAGAAGAGATCCATTAAGGAGATTGTGAGGGAGGCTATTGAAGACTGGCTGATTTGGAACGAGGGAATAGTTGAGGACCCGTTCTTGAACTTGAGGCCCGTGGATTTCGGTGTGAAGACAAACGCTGAAGTAATTGAGAAGGTTCTCTACAGTAGATCAGAATGAAGCTGTTTGTAGATTCCTCGGCTTATATCGCCTTTTATAATAAGAGAGATGAAAAACATCGTGAAGCTAAGGGTTTCATAGACGAAATCAAGAAGGGGATTTTTGGTCCGGTGATTTTTTACACGACGGATTACGTGTTTGATGAAGCCGTCACCTCTATAGTGTCGTTTACACGGAGAAAGGATTTGGCCGTGAACGCGGGTGAAGCCATACTGTCCTCAAAGATCACAAGGGTGGTTAAGGTCGATGATGAAGCTTTTAGAGATGCGTGGAACTTGTTCAAGAGGTTCAAGGATAAGTTATGGAGTTTCACAGATTGCACTTCATTTGTGTTGATGAAGAGGAATAAGTTGGTAACATCGTTCACTTTTGATGAGCACTACAGGCAAGCAGGGTTCAAAATGTTGCCTTAGTCAGGAGATTTTGTTCAATTTTCCAAATGTGGAGGCGAGTATGTGATTAAGCAGTATTCTAGCGTAGATTTTGAGAGAGTTGTGGATTTTTCGGAGGATACTTGATAGACCGATAATGTTTCCAGATGTAATTGGTGGGCATTGTCTAATTTCGAATACTGAGTGGTTGCTGAAAAGTTATGATTCAGCGTTTTGCGTTTGATTTGGAAATTTAATAGGGAAGGAGTTTCCGTCTTTTGAGGTTGTTAGATTTTGAAATCTTTTAGTAGCAGTGTGGCACTTGGTGCTTTTTTGTGAAGGGGTTCGTCTGCCGTTATCATTTTTGTTTTGCTTTCTTTTGCTAATGCTAGGTATGATGCGTCATAGAAGGTTACGCTTCTGTTTTCTGATGTTTGACATGTGGTTTTTAAGATTTTATTGTTTGATTGGATGTCTACGAGTTTGATCTGGAGGTCGAGGAACTTTTTAATGTACATGTAAGCTTTTTCGGGGTTGACTTGAGGGTGCTTCCAGAAAACGTTCCCTAGTTCGTAGATTATTAGTGAGGGGGCTGAGAGGGATATGTGTCCTTTAATATGTGCATTTATGGTTTCGGTGGCTTTGTCTGAGTAGTCTTCTATTATAAAGCATTTTGTGACAACGGATGCGTCGATTACGTAGCTTTTCACGTGGTTTCCCTCATTTGGCGAATGATTTTAACGCTGTCAAATCCTATTTCTTTGCCAAGTACTCTGTTCATTTTTATCCATTTCATGGCTTCTTCTGATTTTCTTCTTTTTAATTCTTTTTGGATGGCTTCTTTGATAAACACGGAGACTTTGAATCCTAGTTTCTCTATGTCTTTTTTAACTTTCTCTGGAACCCGAACCGCTATGACCACTGTTTTCTCCAAATGTTTTCACCAGTTATTACTTTTTTGTTTACAAAAATATAAACATATCGGTAATGTTAAACATGCTATATTCCTGCCATTTAACCGCTTTTGTGAACAAGTTAAGAGTGAATTGCTTTTGAAGAGCTACAATCATGATGGTTTAATCGTGGTTTTTGTCTGTTAATTTTTATCTCCCCCTAGGTGTTTATAAGTTTTGTAACATGTTTTGGTAATGGTGAGAGATGACTTGAAGGTTCAAACCGGGATGCGGGTTGACAAGTTTGTTTTTGACGGTTTTAAGGAGCTTTGTAGAGGGGAGAGGCTTATGGTGGGTGAGGCTGTTCAGCGTTTGATGGAGGTTTGTTTGAAGGCTGGGTCTGTGACTTTGGTTTTGAGGAGTGAGGGTTTGGTGGATGCGGGTCAGAGGAAGGCTGACGAGTTAAGGTTGAAGGGTGCCTTGGCTGAGTTGAGAGGGTTTGTAAGGGCTGTGGGGATGGATAGACGGTATGTTACGGTGAAAGATAGGGAGACACGTATTGATAGGGCTATTTACCGTCCGGCTTATGAAACGGTTGTGGCTATGATTCCGAAGGTTAGGG
>JAOZHM010000214.1 GCA_026014845.1 Candidatus Bathyarchaeota archaeon | reverse complement strand
TATAGGCGTCAACTCGTCTGCTCGCTGTATTCCCACGACCATGTCAGGAGCCGCTTTCTCTGTTAGCTGAACCTTATACTTCACGGCGTCTTCACCTTCAACCCACCCATCCGTGTTAACAATCAAAAACTCCACGTCAGTTTCTAAAACCCTGTCTTTTAACGTTGTCAATTCTTCTATAACTTTGCTCACGGCTAGGCTTGGAGTTGTCACTCCAATAAAACATGCGCTTTCCACTTCCATCTCGAACAAATCTTTAATCGGCTCCGTAACGTGACTGAACCCTACTGTTGAAGGCGGCCCTATGTCTGATTGCCCTAAATCACCGTCAATAACCGCTACTTTCAATTTTTCTTTTAACGCCCTGTTTGCGAGGTAAGCGCAAAAACTTGTTTTCCCAGAGTCAACTCCCCCCATCACCATAACTGTCACTGGCTTTCCATGCGACACTGCTTCTTTTGAAGCGTTTTCCCAAGAGGAAGGAATTGTGGTTCCCTCCACCTCTTCAACTGAGGCGTTTTCACCCAATTTTAAGTCAAACATAGTCTTTTCACTTACCTCAAAGAGCAAGCGTTTTCCATCCCGTATAACAACTTTTTCCCCCACCGTAAGACTTCCACCTAAAACTTCAACTTCTCCTGAAAGAAAAGTCACAGAAGCTGGACCGTCAACCAGCAAAGCCTTGCCCTTTTCAACATTACGTTTCATCATTTCTTCTTCCTGTGAAAAACGCTTCCCGTTCTCCCCGCGATTCTTATGGCGGACATAACGTCTTTCACGTCTCTTCGATGGACAGTTTCCTTACCGAAACGACTCGTTCCCTCCTCGCTAACAACTTCTATCCCAACCTCCTCCGGCAAAGCTTCATCTAACAAATCCAGTAGCTGTTTAGCGTAAAACGGGGCGCCCTTCCCCACTTTCACCATGTTGATCATAGCCTGTGGCTTTTCCAACATCCGCAATATACTGTTCACGGTTTCCTCCAAGCTTGAGCATGTAAGGGTTTCTAAAACGTTTCCGTCACCCAAAATTGCTAAACCAAAGGTTTTACCTGGGTCCACTCCAACGACAACTTTTTCATAATTTTTCTTTCCCTGAACAATTTTAATTGCTTCGTTAACAACTGGTGTGGCGTCTGTTTCTTCGTTGAAAACAAGAACGTTTGGATGCTTTACTAGATGGCGTTCTTTCTCAGTTGTGATGACGACTTTGATAGTTAGTGGGACAACATCTCTGGACGTTAGACTCAAAAAGGACACATCTCTCTGTTTAAGCTCGCTCACTAACTTATAATACGCTTTTCCAGAAACCGTTGCTAACGCGATTTTAGTTTTCATAACCTCAGTTTTCCTATATTTTATTTCCTTAATTTTTCTGGTTCGTATTATTTGAATATTCTTTTAATATTGGATTTTTCTGTAAACCAGTACCGATGAGCGCCATCACTGAAAATACATGCCAAGACTGACGTTCACCTCTGAACATGTCAACATGTATGATTTCGCGTTTTAAACCTCTTTTATCTTAAATTAGTGAGGTAGAAATCTGATCTACTTTACAAATTTCCTTCGATTCCTTTTGAATTTCTTCTTGCATGTCACGCTGCAGAAATAATATGTTTCTCCTTCATGCTTGATCTTAAATTTAGCTGTCCTCTCATCCAGAATCACGCCGCAGACAGGATCCCTAGGCATTACCTCACCCTTCACCCTACATAATTATGAACGCATACAGATAGGCTGTCTGCCTATTATGATTAATGGTTCTGGAAGTTTCCAGTCTTTTCAAAAGACATCCCTAAAAGCTAAGTCACCTTTTTTCGACGACGTTCAAGTGTCCACCTCTGCTGATCCTCAACTGGCGTTCGCCTCTAAAGGTTACAACACGGGCGTTCTCAACTTGTATAAGATCCCCCACAGAAACTGCGTCTATTTGTTTGTTCCACAAAGGTAGCTGGATAATTCCAGTTTCATCTGCGATGCTTGCGTTCGTTACCGTGGCAGATCCTCCAAACCTAGTGATGACGGATCTAGGCTTTGGGATTTCAAGAATCCTTACTTTTAAGTTAATTCGGTTCATTCCAGACTTTAAATCTCCGATCCGCAGGTGTTTTACTTTAGCTCTCTCGAGTATTGTTCTCTTTGACGCCTTTGCGTATGCAAATTCTTTGAGTGGATTGATTTCTTCGAGGATATGTTTGGATATGGAGAATTGGGCGACCACTTTGCAACTGTTAGTTATGAGAAAGACTGCGTAATTTCGTGTTCTCTTACGACATTCAATCAAAAGGCTTTTGCATGTAGATTGTTGACGTTTCCAGGCTTCAACGAAGCTGTTAAAAAAATCGTCCTGATCAATTCCATACTTCATTGAAATCAGAGCAAGATACTGAAGAAGCCTAAAATCAGCAGGCGCGCGATACTTACCCCGGGGTCGACCTCGCCCCCTTGACACTTTCATTCGCATTTGACTCGTTCCTATCCCCCACAACAGTGAACGCATCTGTTAAGTTTTTAGGTATCCGTTCCTTCTTAGCCATTCGGCTTGATTTCTTTTGTATCGCCATATGATGTCGCCCCGCTTGTCGGATTGGAAATCCCATGGAGAGACCAAAACGATGTCTCCCAGCCTTATCCACATTCTTCTCTTCATCTTTCCTCGGATTCTGCAGAGGCGCTCCTTGCCGTCTTGACAGTCCACTAGAAGCCGATCGTTACCCAGCATTTTTTTAGCTATGCCAATAATGTCGTTGGCCACAGGTCGCTTAATATTACTAAGCGCGTTTTCGCTTTTAACTTTCCTTTTGCCCACTCTAGCACCTCTAGCTTTCCCTTCCAATAAAATCCGCGTAACTTAAATATATTGGTCTTAATTTCCAAGCAGCAGCATCTAGGCGCACGTTCTCAAATTTGTAGTGTTTAAAGGCTTGAGAGTGAATGCTACAGAAGAAGGGAGGTTACTTTATTCGTTATCTTCTTAAGGTGTTTGAGCAGGATATGTCCTTTTATTTTTAATTCGCGTTTGGAGATAGTGTGTCTCATTGGACAGATTTCATCGGTTATTACACCTTCACCGTTTGAGTATATAACAGGGTATATGAAGCATCCTAATGGCCTATACTCATAGACTTGGCATTTCTTCTCTTCAGGATCATAAAAATAACACCAGTCTCCAACATTTCTTAATCTGGTCAGTCCATCTCCGCCTGTAACAGTGAAATCCTCTCGGCTGAAACCCAGCTTCTCCAGCCTTTCAACATCTTCTTTTGAAAGCGGCATTTCAGTTCCTTCGCAACACACACCGCAATCAGAACATTGCATGGTAACTAAACTCTATTCGGCGGTGTTTTAGGTTTT
>JAOZHM010000213.1 GCA_026014845.1 Candidatus Bathyarchaeota archaeon | reverse complement strand
CGGTTTCTGTTGCCAAATCTGCAAAGGAAGCAGGTTACAGGATTTATGCAGCAGATTATTTTGGTGATATAGATCTTCGACGCATCTGCTCTGGATTTGCAGCGATAATTAAACAGAAACGTGGAAAGAGCTGTGGAAAAATTGAATCGAAGCTTAGACCAGAAGCCTTTTTAGAAATGACTAAATCTTTGCTTGAAAGACATGAAATAGATGCAATATTGCTTTCTTCTGGCCTAGACGACTTTTTTGATGTCCTGCACGGATTGAACGATTTGATTCCAATCTTAGGGAACTCTTCAGAAGTTATTGAGAGAGTTCGAAGAAAGCCTGGATTTTTTGAAGAACTCAAAAGTTTAAGAATAGCTCACCCTGAAACAATAATTGTGAAAGATGTTGATGAGGCAAAAGCTGCAGCCGCTGAAATAAGGTATCCAGTGGTGATAAAGCCGATCAGAGGCTTTGGAGGAGCAGGTATAAGAACTGCGCAAGACTCTAAGCAAATCGAAAGAGCATTTTTGGAAGCTTCTTTAGTTAGTAAAGACCTCTTAGTTCAAGAATTCATCAACGGGGTCCATACAAGCATGTCTTTTCTGGGCGCTGAAAAAAATGTTAAGATTTTAACGATAAATGAGCAAATGTTAGGGTTGCGTTTTCTTTTTCAACAAGAACCCTTTGGGTATTGCGGAAATATCGTCCCTTTGCATTTCGCTAATTCGATTCTTGAAAGTTGCAAACGTATTACAGAGAAGATTTCTTCCCACTTCGGTCTCAAAGGTTCAAACGGGATTGACTTAGTGATTTCTAAAGAAGGTACGCCTTATGTGATAGAAGTGAACCCGCGATTCCAGGGGACTCTTGAATGTGTTGAAAGGGTTCTCGGAATGAATCTAGTGAAGTCACACATTGATGCATGTCTGCATGATTCTCTGCCAACCTTAAAGGAAAAAACATCAAACTTCTGCACCCGATTAGTCTTATACGCACCTGAACGTATCGTAGCCCCTGATCTGACTGTTTTTCCGGAAGTGAGAGATGTTCCTCTTCCAGGAGCCATAATTGAGAAAAGAGAACCATTATGTTCAATTATGACTGCAGGCAAGAATCGAGAACTTTCATTCCAGAAGGGGAAAAAACTAGCTCAATCGATTTATGGCATGGCCCATCCGGCTTAGTCTTCTGAAAGAGCCAAGCCCATTTTTCGGACAGCCCTGATTATAGAAGGCGTCACCATCACACTTACCAAAGTAGATAACGCAGCCTTTGTTGACGTTTCAACAGCTCCAACAGCCCACCACCACTGCAGTGTACTTACATCAAGCGTATAAATGATCTTGTAGGTTTGGCAAGGTACTAAAATGAAAATGCGAAACAATACGTCAGCTTCTAATCCGATAAAAGTGCACAGTGCAACGACGTATAAAAGGCGTACACCAGCAGATTTGGTGTTCCAAAAACCTTTCCATTTTTTCATAATTACAATCGAGACGAGCAGACAGCCGAAGGCGAGGTAAACGTCCCACATACCCCAAAAGGGCAGTTGCCACGAAACTGGTGTGGCAAAAAAAGCTCCCAACAAAGCCATATAATAGGCCAACGCTATTTTCCATTTTCCCCTAAAAATAAGGGCTGAAATCATTGCGCCAATTGGAGCGCCAAGTGTGAAAAGGAATTCTGCGGAATCCCTGATATAAATTGAGTGGCCAACCATCACTCCAATGAAGGTAGAAAAGAAACTTGCAAATGGCCCTAATATAATCCCGCTGATGGGTTCAGCTATGAAAATCCAACTATACCATACACTAGAGATGTCTGGAAGCGGTCCCATTAACAAGTCGCAAACTATGTTGAATGCTGCGAAAACGGCAATTAGCGAAATAAATGATGATTCTCTCAATTTTTCCATTCAAGTTCACTTACTAAGTTCTTGTTCACTTGGTTACTGTCGATCTATCTTTTAAAATTAATATACTGAGAGGCGGTTTTCAGCTTACTTGCTAGGTTGCTAGGCGCTTGAGAGGACTTGGATGAGGAAAATTATCAATGCTGTAAAGGCACCTACTGTAAGCATTGCTACACCATAGAGCCAGCCGTTTTCCCTCGCCATCTTTCCAAGGTATATACCTAATAGGAAAAGGGCGGCCAACGATAGTGCTAATGAAAACATATAGGCATTTGTCATAGGCATCCATCCCACCGAAACGAGCATGAAAGGTATTAGGGAAATGATTGCTGTTAAGGCTGGGGATAACCCGTCGATCACGGCTACATAGAGTGTTACGAATCGTGCTGCTTCATATTGTATTGGGTCAACATTGTTGTGTGTTGTTTTTTCCATTTCTTTCAGGTGACGTTCCCTTTCAGCTTTTTCAGCCATGTAAGCTCCGAAGAAACCCGAAAGTCCCATTGCTAGACATGCTCCTGTACCAGCTAAGATGAGTATTTGCGGTTTTGAAACTCCTGCTATCCATGAACCTAAAAACGATACCGAAAGTCGTCATGGCTCCGTCGAAACCGTTCATTACAAAGTATCGTCTAGCTATACCAGTTGCCTTCGTGACCTTAAGGTATACTCTAACCTTTCTAAAGAATGATTCGAAAAGCTTACTCAACTGTTGTCTCTACACCCCCCCTTGAAATGGCGGAGTATTATTGCCCATATTTAGTTTCAAGTATTATCTACCGCAATTGTTAATATGAACCTTTAGGATTCTAAATAAGT
>JAOZHM010000212.1 GCA_026014845.1 Candidatus Bathyarchaeota archaeon | reverse complement strand
TCACTGGAAAGCTTAGCGTATCGAGGCCAAATTCTACCGCTCCTCCTCCGCACCAAAAGAAGCTCGCTAGGAAGCATACCTCATTCCCCCTTACCCGTCTTTCTCTTTCGGCGCCGCCTACGGCTTATCCCTACTTCAACAGTCTGTTTAGACACGATTTCCACAAGCTTAGCCCTTTTGCCTTCCACTTTTCTGAGCAGTCTGCCCAGCCTTTGGATGTACTCTCTTGTACTTCCGGTTCCGCTCAGAATAAAGCCCACAGAAGCGTCTGGAACATCAACACCCTCGTCGAGAACCTGAGAAGTAACGACAGCCTTGTACTCGCCGCTCCTGAAATTCCCTAAAGTCTTGCGTCGTTCCTCCCTAGGCGTCTGATAAGTAACGGCTGGCACTAGAAACCTACGGCTGATCCTGTACACGAGATCATTATGCAACGTGAAAATCAAAATCTTCTTACTCCTATAGGCTTGAAGCAGCTTCGCTAACGTGTCCAGTTTAGATTCAGAATTCAAAGCAATTTTCAACGCGCGGTTTCTAGCCAGAAGCGCCTGTCGCGCATTGCGGTCTCTTCCCGTCCTCATAATAAACCTGTGAAAATCCTTAACACTCTTCAGAACAATTCCTTTCACTCTCAAGTAACGCCTGAAGACGTTCATCTCTCTATCGTAAACACGCTGCTCCTCAGGAGTCAATTCAACATAGATCTTCTCGTGGTCGTAGGACGAAAGATATTTCCCGGCTAGTTCTTCAACTTCCATCGTGTGAACTAGATCACCCACAAGGCGTGGAAGCAGCGCATGTCTTCCATCAGCTCTCTCGTACGTAGCGGTTAAACCCAAACGATAAGGAGCAACGTACATCTCAGCGATCTGCATGTAGCTCGGAGAAGCCAAATGATGAACCTCATCAAAAACCAAAAACATAAATCTGTTACCCAACACTTCAGCCTTCAAATAAGCCGAGTCATACGTGGAAACAGTCACCATCTTCACCACGTTTTCGCCTCCACCGACAGCCCCAGCCTCTACATTAAGATAATCCGCAACCCTCCTCCTCCACTGATCCACAAGATCCAGCGTAGGAACAACAATCAAAGTCTGTGCCCTCAACAGGCTAATCGCCTTCAAAGCAATGTAGGTCTTACCAGCCGCCGTCGGCAAAACAACAAACCCTCTCAAACCAGCGCGGCGCCACCTATCCAGACCTTTCCGCTGATAAGAACGCAACTCAACAGAACACTTCATAGCTTCAAGAGGAGGAAAATCAGGAACCTCATCTCGATACGGAACCCCGCTCTCCTCCAAGTAAGTCAACACATCTCTGTAATGCATAGCCTTAGCCCTGTAACAGCCAACCCTAGGATCCCACTTGCCATAGGGAGTTCCAACTTCCCCACGTAACAGAAGAGTACCCTTGTCAAACCGTAAACGAATCACAAACAACCACGCTTCATCTTTCCTCGCACAAACCTTAAACCTCTTTCCATTCGCTCCATCAGCCTGTCACTTTTAGACTAAAGTTCAAAGCTTTTCAACAGCTCATCAATGTCTTTTCCGTTGTTCTCACCGGAATATCCACCTTCCAAAACAAAAAACGTATGCTTCCTTAATGATGCTATCTTTTTTCCTATCTTATTGAAGCCTAGTTCGGTCAAGTCCAGAGAGGCTAAGTCTCCAGCGTGAGCGTCAAATCCAGCTGAAACTGCAACAACCTCAAACTTATCAAGGTCAACTTTGCTTAAGGCTTCATCCAAAGTCTTCAAGTAAACCTCATCTCCACAATCACCTCTCAAAGGAAAGTTTAAGCAATTACCCTCAGAACTGTAGCCCGTACCAGGATAATGCGGATACCGGTGCAACCCAACATATGTCACTTTTTCGTCTCCTAAGAAAATTTCCTGAGTCCCATTACCATGATGGCCATCAATATCCAAAATCAAAGCCGGTTTACCCAAAAACCTCACAGCTATCGCCATGTTGTTTAGATAGCAGAATCCCTTAGTGCTTGCACCAAGAGCTACGCCTCTTCTGCCAACATGATGACCCGGAGGCCTCATCAAAGAAAATCCCTCAACCTTAGCCGCTAGAACAGCTCCTCCAGCCGAAAGCCTCGCATACTCATAAACATTCTCGTAGGCCGGAGTGTCAGCATCCGCAACTGGGCCCTCTTTAAGCCTCCGAACGTACTCAGCATCATGCACCCTAAGAATATCTTCTTCTGACGCTGGTTCCGGCGTCAAAAAATCGTATCCTCTTTCCCTTAGAATTTCGTAAGCTATCCTAACCCTTCTAGGTCCTTCTATGTGCAAAGACCCATACTCGAAGCACTTCTTAGAAAAGATTATCTTCGTCTTCATAAATCATCTCAAAAACCCTTATTGAAAAGGGAATATAGCCTTTTGCCTTTACTGAGCTGTTCAAATTAAAATAGAACAATGACCCTAAGAAGTTTAGAGAATCTGCAAAAAATGGAGAAAACGTTAATGGTTTCAGAAAATCCCTTCGCCGAATTCCGCTTGGAATGCCAAAACAGCTTGGAAGGTTCACTCCAAAAACTTTTTTCTGAAACCCAGATCACACGTTTATCATTGGAGAGACCGCCTAATCCAGAGTTCGGTCAATTGGCTTCCTCACTATGTTTTGAGCTTGCCAAACAACTAAACGAAAACCCCCTCACTTTGGCTAAACGCCTAGTTGAGGCCCTAAACAAGTCAAAGTTTTCCCTAATCGAGCATGTTGATGCCGCTGGAGGAGGCTACATAAACTTTCACGTAGACTTCCCGAAGTTTTCATCCATAACAATCGAATCCGTCAGGCATCTTGACATCGAATACGGCCTCGTCAAAACCGACAAGCCCCTAAAAATCATCGTTGAACACACCAGCGCAAATCCTCTGCATCCAATGCACATCGGCCAAGCCAGAAACCCCATGCTCGGCGACGCCATAGCCCAACTGCTCAAATCCAGAGGCCACAACGTCTACCGCCACTTCTACGTCGACGACGTAGGACGCCAATCAGCCGTACTAGCCTACGGATACAAAAAGCTCGGCAGACCAAAACCCGACGAGAAACCAGACCACTTCCTCGGCAAAATATACACAATCACAAGCTGCCTAATCGAAATCAAGCGTCTAAAAAGAGAACTCGAACGCGCAAAAGCAGTCTCAGCAACCGAAGAAATCCCGAACCTGAACAAGGAACTGGACGATTGGATGTCTGCTGCTGCTGAGCTGAAAGAAAAACATCCAAATCTCTTTGAAGAGCTCCTAGAAAGAATAACCGAAGACGAAGATCCTGAAAAGAAAATCAACGAACTAAACAAGGCATATGAAGCTGGACACGAAAGAGCCAAACAGCTCATACGGGGCGTCAGTGAACTATGCCTGCAGGGTCTCAAACAAACCCTAAACCGCGCAGAAGTCTCCTATGACTCTTGGGACTGGGAAAGCGAACTAGCCTGGACAAGCAGGGTCCAAACTGTTCTTGAAAAACTGAAGAAGACACCATACGTTTTCCCTCTAGGCGGAATCTTAGAATTCGACGCCGAAAAAGCCGTTCAACAATTCGACCTAAAGAAAAAACTCGGTTTAAGAGAATCCTACGAAGTTCCTTCATTGACGCTTATACGTGCAGACGGCACAACACTCTACCCGACAAGAGACATCGCCTACACTTTGTGGAAGTTTGAAAGAGCTGAAAAAGTCATCAACGTTATTGGGATGGAGCAAAAGTTAGCTCAATTGCATTTGAAGATAGCCCTTCACGCCTTGGGCTACGGCAATTACGCAGACAACCTAATTCACTTCGCCTACAACCTCGTAAGCCTTCCAGGCTACACAATGTCAAGCCGAACAGGACGCTACATAAAATTCGACGAAGTCATGGACGAAGCAGTAAAACGGGCATACGAAGAAGTTTCGAAGCGTTCCCCACAACTGTCGGAAGAACAAAAACAAGAAATCGCAAACTTTGTCGGTATGGGTGCAGTACGATACGCCCTCGTAGAAGTTGACCCCTCCAAACCCGTCGTGTTCACATGGGACAGAGTACTCAACTTCGAAACAAACAGCGCACCGTACATTCAATACTCTCATGCAAGAGCCTGTAGCATCCTAAGAAAAGCCGCAAGAAAACCTGAAAAACCAGCATACAACCTACTAAAAGAAAAATTGGAGCATGAAATAATCCTGACCATTTCAAGTTTTCCAGACATTTTCATCGAAGCAGCAGAACTCCTCAAGCCCAACCTAATCGCTGACTTCGCTAACGTTTTAGCCGACAAATTCAACACATTCTACAACGCCCTACCAGTCATAAAAGCCAAGCCACAAGGACTGAGCGACGCAAGACTCGCCCTAGTTGACGCCGTAAGAATAGTGCTCAGAAACACGCTTAACCTAATTGGCATAGTGGCTCCTGAAAGAATGTAAAAGTTATCGTGCACCTTCAATTATTATGACTGCTGTGCTTGTTCCAATCCTGTTCGCTCCAGCCTCAATCATAGCCACCGCATCAGCGTACGTTCTTATGCCACCCGCTGCCTTAACACCAAAATCACTGCCCACAGTCTGCCGCATCAACCTAACATCTTCAACAGATGCTCCCTTGCCAAGAAAGCCAGTTGAAGTTTTCACAAAATCTGCGCCAGCCTCTTTAACAAGCCTACAAGCAATTACTTTCTCCTCTTTTGTCAAACATACTGTTTCAATAATAACCTTGACAACTATTTCGTTTGACAACCGTTTAACATCAACAACAGCAGCAACATCCCGCTTGACAGCTTCATAATCACCCGATTTCAACGCACTCAAACTAATAACCATATCCAGCTCCTCAGCTCCGTTCTCCACGGCTTTGACAGCCTCCAAAGCCTTTATCTCCGAAAGCGTAACCCCAAATGGAAATCCTATCGTTGAGCAAACCTTAACTTTCGAGCCTTTCAAAAGCCTTGCAGCCAACTTGACATAAACCAGATTAACACACACGCATCCAAAACCATACTCTACAGCGTCTTTACACAATTTTTCAATTTCGCTTTCGGTCGCTGTAGCCTTAACATTCGTAGAATCCATCATCCTTGCCAGTTCTTCCTTTGAAACGGCCAATTTTCCACCTCTTAACGCTTACACTAAAGTTATAGTCTTATTATTCGTTTCTGCTGTACAGAGCGCGCGCTTTTTACTTATTTCGGATGTTTGACTGCTTTAATGATTAGTGCTGGAGGAGAAGGTTCCCCATATTTCTTAATCGTGTCAACGGTTGCATTCGCGCGCGCTAAGCGTTCAGCAGGTTGCCATAAGGACTACAAGCCTGACAATAACAAAAGCAAAAATGCGAAAAACGAACAACCATATGTAAAGATAATATTGCCGCTGAGGTAAATTGAAATATGAGTGAAAAAATCGTAGGGAGAAACCTTTTTGAATATCCAAGTCCGACTGGTACAGCTTGCAGTGGAGATGCCTAAACCGAATTAGTAACATTCCATTCTAGCGTGTTCTATTCTCTACTTGCAAGTATTACAATATAATCTGCTGTGTCGGCACACATGTCCGCAGCGTGTTCAATAAACTCAACTAAATCGTCAAATATTACCATGGTGCCACTGTTTATCTGATCTCCATATTTAACGAATAACGATTTGGTTTCAAGGTATTCTTCATCAATTTTGCCTTCAATTTGTTCAACTTTTTTGGCTCCTTTTATGGCTGCTGCTGAATTTACAGCGATTTTTTCAATGCTGCCGCGAAGAGCATTGGCACATTCCACTAGAGTTGAAACCATGTGAACGGTTTTTTCCCACAGTTCTTTCGGGATTTGTGAATCTGCAAGCATTTTCACGCATCTCCCCGCATCCTTTACATGATCTGCAAGTGTATCAAGCCGCTTCACAAGATGCATTAAGTCTTCGCGGTATTCCGCAAATAAGGCTGCGCCCTTCGATAACTCTCTAAAAACTTCTGTTCGTAGTTTGTCAACTTCTTTTTCTGTTTTAAAGATGTTATCAACATGTCGCATTGCTTCTTTTCTCTTTGCTTCCGAAATATTTTGTACTGCATAGTGAAGTAACGTAACTGTGTCAAGAGCCTTTGTTATCTGTTCATGAGCTAAATCTAACACTTTTGTTCTTCTTCGTCTTTCAAACCAAGTATAGCTTTTCTTTTCCAAGCTTTTCATCTCCCTTCCTATCTTATTTTCATAGAATACTTAATAACACTTTGCAGATTGTAATGTAAGCTCTCCAATTAAGTTACTATGTTTTTCTGCTTTGCTCTAAGCAGTTGGGTGGATTTCCAATTAATCTTCATGGTGACGGGGTCTATCGCTACTCCATAATCTTTTTTGGCTGCTTCTAATGAAACGAGTCCATTTATTACATCGCGGTGCACAATTTCTGGTTGCCGTTCCAACGGGTTTCCGTAGCCTCCCCCACCTGGAGTCTTTACAACGAAAATGTCGCCTTTCCCAACTTTGACTGTGCATTTGGACTTTAGCTTTATTCGTTTTCCATTCGGCTTTACGATGTAGTATTCACCTTTGGCTCCGTTTTTTCCTCCGTATAATCCCCATGGCGATATCTTTGTTCTCTCGGCAAGCACGGACAGAGTAGCTGAAGAAGC
>JAOZHM010000211.1 GCA_026014845.1 Candidatus Bathyarchaeota archaeon | reverse complement strand
GTGGTTCTTATGTCTATGTAGCACATGGTAACATCTGCATCGGGATACATGGATTTGATCAACGAGGCATGTTTCAGGGAGATCATACAGCATATGCTCGAGCAGTACGGATTCCATCGCTTGTCTCGCGAACCCACACACTGCACCATAACGATTTTCTTAGCCGGCTTGTCATCTGAAGGTCTTATGACTGCTCCATTTGTGGGACCAAAGCCGTCCATCATTCTGGCGAGCTCAAGATTGGTTACGACATCTGGATAGTCGCCGTAGTGATACTCTTTTATGACGCTGGAATCGTACTCTTGGAACCCTGTGGAAACTATGATGGCGCCCACATTGAGCATTGTTCGTTCACTTTTCTGACTTAGATCGATAGCGTTGGTTGGGCAAGCTTCAACGCACTTGGCACAGTCATTGAATTTGCAGGCACTGCCGTCGATAACGTAGACAGGCGGATAAATGTTAGGAATATTTATGTATATGGCTTTGCGGGTTTTCAGTTTTGAATTGTATTCGTCTGGTACTTCCACGGGGCAAACAGTTGTGCACAGGTCGCATCCAACACACTTCGTTTCATCAACGTATCTTGGTTTCTTTTCTATTGTAACCTTGTAGTTTCCAGGAACTCCTTCAAGGCTCACGACTTTTGAGTTAGTAAGTATGTTCAGGTTGGGAATCTCGCTAAAACCAGAACGATACACGCACTTCCGAGAGGTGTGGGTAATGGTTTTCACATCGGAAGCTGGAGACTGTATACAGATGGCGCAATCGTCTGTTGGGAAGAATCGGCCTGCGCGAGCAGCCAAGCCGCCGAGAAACGGTGCCTTTTCAACCAAGTGCACTTCGAAGCCCAAATCTGCCAAATCTATAGCTGCCTGCATACCTGCAATGCCTCCGCCTATTATCAAGGCAGATTTGAGAGTTGGGAACTCAAGTTTCTCTAGGGGTTCAAGAAGCTTGGCGCGTTCTATGGCAGCTAAAAGCATGGCTTTGGCTTTTTCAGTGGCTTCGGACGGTGTGTTCCGATGAGGCCAGACGCAGTGATCTTTGAGGTCGATGACCTCTACTAAGTAGGGGTTGAGACCTGCATTTTCAACTGCATGAACGATGTTAACTTCGCTTAGTTTTGCCAGACTCTCAGCAACGACAACTCTGTTTATTTTTCCAGCTTTAATGGCATCCACGATAGCTTGTAATCCCTTGCCCCGCCATAACTCGCTGCTTTTCGCGATGAGAGCAACGCTTGGAATTTTTTTCACGTAGTCGGTTATAGCGTTAAAGTCCAAGATTTTAGAGAGCTGGTTTCCGCAGTCAGATAGGAACACTCCAACTTTTACTTCTTCCATCTTCAACACCTCACCTTCTCAACTTTTTCAAAAGCTGCTTTTCATGATTGTAGATCTCAACTTCTAGAGGCATCTCACCAACAGCGAAGTGAGTGGCACAGGCAAAACACGGATCGTACGCTCTAAAGGCCATCTCTACCTTGTTTAACAGTCCATCGTTGACGTTGCCGTTACGTATGAGTCCTTTTGCAGCGTTTCTTATAGACATGCAAATGCCCGGTGCGTTGTGGGTTGTCGCCACGACCAAGTTGACTTTTTTAGCCAAAGCTTTCTCATCAAGAATATAATGGTGAATCAATGTCCCCCTAGCAGCTTCGACGATTCCAACTCCTTCGCCAGGCTTCCCAGGTTTATTTCTAATATCTTTTCCTGTTATGTCCGGATCTGTTACCAATTCTAGTGCCCGTTCGGCTGCATACATCAGCTCTATCAACCGAGCCCAGTGGAAGGCTAGAGTGGCGTGAATTGGTCTTCCGCCGAGAGTCTTATACATCCTCTCGTACTCTTCTTGCGCGATGGGTGTCGCCATACCATCAGCAGCGTTCAATCTTCCCAATGGTCCAACTCTGTAGATTCCGCTTTCCGGACCGTCAACTAGGCCTCTCCATCCGAATTTCTTTAGATAGGGCAACTTGACGTAAGTCCACGGTTCAACATGTTCTTCAATGATATCTAAGTATTCTGAAGGTGCGAATTTCACGAATTCGTTTCCTTGCGTATCGACTACTCGGACATCGCCATCATAGAAGTTCACTTTGTTGTTTTTGTCGACTGTTCCCATGTAATAGGTTTTTAATGTGTAAGGTTCGCTTTTGATCAAGTTTACATAGTCAACATTTTTGAGAACCACATCGCCGAAGATTTTGAGAGAGAATTTTGAGAATTCGATGCAGCTTTTGACCATTTTTTCGATTTCTTCCCTTTCCTCTTCAGACAGAGCTTTCGATATGCCGCCTGGCAAGGCGGTCACAGGATGAGTTGGTCTTCCTCCGATTATGCCGGTCATTTTCTGTCCGTAGCCCCTGTGTTTGATCACTTCTTTAGCGATATCCAAGCCGACCTTTTCTATTACTCCTAGAATGTTTCTCTTTGCTGGTGGAGCATCTGGTCCTACCACGAAATCTGGAGCCGCTAGAAAGTAGAAGTTCAATATGTGATCGTAGAT
>JAOZHM010000210.1 GCA_026014845.1 Candidatus Bathyarchaeota archaeon | reverse complement strand
ACCCGTTGACGGGCAGCATAGGCGTCGTAACGATGAACCTTCCGAGGATGGGATATTTAGCGAAGGATGAAGCTGGATTTTTTGAGCGCCTAGAGGAAATGATGGAAACTGCAAGGGACAGCCTAAAAATAAAGAGGAAAGGCCTAGAACAGTTCACAGAGAATGGGCTATACCCATACTCAAGGCATTATCTCCGTCCTGTGAAGGAAGGATTTGGAAATTACTGGAAGAACCATTTCTCAACAATAGGCTTAGTGGGCATGAATGAGGCGATAGTGAACCTTTTTGGACATGGTATAGCAACCCATGAAGGATTAGGATTCGCAATAAGAGTGCTGAACTTTATGCGGAACAAGCTGGCAGACTTCCAAGAAGAAACTGGAAACATATACAATCTTGAGGCAACACCTGCTGAAGGGACGTCTTACAGGCTTGCCCGTCTAGACAAGAGGAAATATCCAGACATAGTTGTGGCGAACGAGACACACCTTTCAAAAAGCGTTGAACCATTCTACACTAACTCTTCGCAGCTGCCAGTGGACCGTGAAGGAGACTTGTTTGAAGCCTTAGAGCATCAGGATAGGCTGCAAACTCTTTACACTGGCGGAACAGTCTTCCACATCTACTTAGGTGAGAGAGTTTATTCGTGGAAGGCGGCGGCTGAACTCGTTAGGAAGGTGGCTTGGAATTCGCATTTGCCATACTTTACTTTAACGCCTACGTTTAGTGTCTGCTCAACCCATGGCTACGTAAGCGGAGAACACAAGCAATGCCCAACGTGCGGAACAAAATGTGAAGTTTACTCGAGGGTTGTTGGCTATCTTAGGCCAGTTGACCAGTGGAACGACGGTAAACAAGCTGAATTTGCCGTACGTAGAAGCTTTGACAAGTCTGTTGTTTTGACAACCGTGCACGCATCAGTGAAACGCTAATGAAGTTCAGCGGCATCCAAAAGACGAGTCTAATAGATTTTCCAGACAGAATAGCAACTGTGCTTTTTACGCCCGGCTGCAATCTACGCTGTCCTTTCTGTTACAACTGGAGAATAGTGCTAGACCCTAAGCCCCCGTTTCTTAACGAAGAAACAGTGATCCAAATTCTTGAAAAACGTAAAAAATACGTGGACGCCGTAGTCATAACTGGTGGAGAACCGACGGTGCATAAGGAAATTCCAAATTTTCTGGAAAAGCTTAAGGAAAAAGGCTTTGCCGTTAAGCTGGACACGAACGGGTTTTTCCCCCAAGTCTTAGAAGAATGCTTGCCACACATGGACTATGTCGCGTTGGACGTCAAAACCTCCCTAGAAAAGTACCCGCTTCTAGGAGCAAAAGACACGGCTGATTTCTTACACACCATTGAAATCCTGAAGAAAGGAAACGTAGACTACGAGTTCAGAGCTACAGTTGTTCCAGGTTTCGTTGATAAAGAGGATATCACGAAGATGGGTGAAATCGTTAAGGGTGGAAAATGTTTTGCGTTTCAACAGTTTATTCCTGGCGACACGTTAGATAAAGCATTTAACAGTGTTAGTCCCTGTTCGCCTAGAGTTATCGGTGAACTTGCGAGCATTATGAAAGAATACGTTGCAAACGTAACAGTTCGCGTGTAGCTCGGCATTTTAGAAGCAAGCTGTGAAGATTATGGGGAAGGTTATTATATCGTTACGTTGCTACATAGTTATGTGGTGATAGGATTTGGGAAAGTATGTGACAATATCTGTTCCAGCAGAGATCAAAAAGATTCTGGAAGAGGCTAAACGTGACAATGAGTGGGGTGAGTTTCTCTTCAATTTATATGCTGAAGTTAAGCGGTTGAGGAGTGAGGAGGCGTTTAAGCAGCTGGTGAGAACGCTCACTGATGAAGACTTGAAAGCTATAATCGAATCCAGCAAAGAGTTCAGGGAGAGGTTCGCGTTCAGATGAACCTGATTGACACAGACATAATCCTAGAGTTGCTGCACGAGAGAAGACATGAGATCGGAGCCATCTCAATCATAACGCTAATCGAGATCTTGAGAGGACTGGAAGACAGGAAAAGGGTTAAAGTTAAGGATTTACTCGAAAAAAGCTTCAGCGTGCAAAGCCTAAACAACGAAACGATCATAACCTACTGCAGTTTGTACCGCAGGCTCAAGAAGGAAGGTGTATTAATACCTGACGCAGACCTACTCATAGCCGCAACAGCCATATGCAGAAACATGATGCTGAAAACACATGATGAACACTTCACAAGACTAGTGAAGTTCGGCTTAAAGCTGGCACAAGCGTGTAAAGAGTAAAGAGAAATCCAATTCGCGCGCGCAAGTTGTTCTAAAACGTGGCGTTATAAGATGATATGTTGCCTAGTGAAGTAGGCGAAAAGTATGAAATATCTAACGAGAGCTTTGCTTGCGTGTAGTTTGCTGGCTTACACAGTATCTGTGTTTTTGCCATGGTCTACAAGCTGTATAATCGGCGGGGGCGGGTATTACTTATTGGTCTTTTAGAGCGAAAATATATCCATATCCTTATCCCGATTTCCTTCCTTCACTTGAAAAGTGGTTTTTTTACTATTGGTCTTGGCATGGTTATTGGGCTGTAATTTTCATATCTCAAATGTTGACCTTACTCTTTGGCCTTGTTACCTTTTTGAAGAAACCAAAAGGAAAATACTGGTCTGTGTATGCAGGGCTTGCTTTGCTGTTTTCAGCGGTGTCTATTGGAACATTTGTCTTGCATACTTTTCAACTTTCGAGAATGTTCCTGATCAATTTTGAAATTGGCTTCTGGGTAGCCAGCATTGCTTTTCTATTCTTAATCCTAAGCCTGCTAGCATATTTGAAAAAGCAAGGAAATTGTGGACAAAAATCCCAAAGAAAAGAGGATTTTCGAGCGGCATTATCACCGTTTCTCGCATAAAACCCTAATCAATTCGATACTTCACTGAACCCTCTAAAACTCATCATTCACATTTGAGACAATGTTAGAAAGGTGTCATAGAGCTGCTGGTTCTATAAATAGGGGGGTGTTAGTAGGCTGATATGCCTACGAATTTTAGTTTTTGAAGTTTCATTGAAGGAACTGTTGTTGCTTCTACCATTTCGAGTTTCTTTCCGATCATTAGTATGTTCTTTAAAGCAGAAAGCATGCTATCCGTGAACCGCATGTTCACAATCGGCTTAGACATTTCACCGTTCTCAATCAGAAACGTTCCGTCTCTCGTCAGCCCCGTCAGAACCACCTTTGTAGGTTCAACAGGGTTCACATAGTGAAACGTCGTCACAAATATTCCACGCTTTGTCTCGGCAATCATCTCCTCCAAAGTGGCATCTCCCGGATTTGCAATCATGTTGAATGGCATAGGTCGCTCAGAATAATAGTCGCTAATCGGAGGCAAAGCATGACCAGTGCTCTTCTTTCCTTCCCTCCCAGCTGTGAAAGAGTTGTAGCATATGCTTTGTTCTGAAACAACTCCGTTGCTTATTAGCTGCACAGTTCTCTTTGGAACTCCTTCGCCGTCGATTGGTGTTGCATAAAGCGTACGAGGATCTTTGGCATCATCTTTAACGTTAAGTTTGCCGTCGAAGACCTGCTGGTTTAGACAATATTCAACAAAGGACCGTCCATCCTGATATGAAGTCGCTGAAAACCCAACATAACCTAGGAACATCAAGAGCGTCGCAGAAGCCAGAGGCGACAAAACAACTTCGTATTCGCCTAGGGAAAGCTTGATTGGATTTATGCTTTTCACTGACTTCTCAGCAGCATCCCCAGCCAAAACAATCGGTTGAATGTCTTTAACACGCCTTGAATATTTTTTAGCGGTTCCGAAACCTTCTGAAGTTCCAGATTTCGATATAACCGTGGTCTTCATGTTTGTCGAAGATAATCTAGCTCTTGCTGAGACGCCTAACGAATTTGCCACTGCAAAAGCCATCGAACCAGTTGAGAAATAACCAGCAACAGCTTTTACGATTGGCGATTTTGAATGTGCTGTTTCAATTGCTTCTTTAACCTTTTCCGCCCTGTACCTCGGCGTACAATTTGCTGTTTCCTCGTCGAAGACCCCTTCAATGGGACTCCAAGGCTCTCGTTCCGGTAAGCTTTTGAAGTCTTTGTTTGGTGGCGAAGCCCTAGCGATCCTTACGGCTTGCATCACAGCCTTTTCAATTTGTTCTTCTTCCAAAGTGTTGACGCGTGTCGTGCTGATCTGCTTGTTCAGGACCACCTTGATTAGTACGCCGCCTTTTTTCGTTGCAACGTTCTGATGTATTTGCGAATTTGCGAACCGTGTCAATGCAGTGTCAAGCAGAAAAGCTGAAGCTTGCGCTTGATCAATATTCTGTCGCGTAGCGTATTGTACTGTTTTCTCTGCTATTCCCAACAATCTTTCTGTAACCATGGTTTTCACCTCACTACATTAATCCAACACGAACTTTACGGAATCTTGCAGTTCCGCAGCCATGTCCAACATACATCACTTGACTTGGCACGCCTTTGCCACAGTTTGGCACACCATGCATTATCCAGTCGTCTTTGCTTAGAGCGTCACATGAGCCCCAGAACTGCGGAGTAACCCCCATGTAAGTCGGATTCTTAACCATGTTTTCTTTACTTCCATTTTTTATTCTCCAGCCGATTTCTGTGCCGAACTGAAAGTTTACACGTCTGTCATCAATGCTCCATGAACGATTTGTCATCAATAAAACACCGTCTTTTGTGTCTTCGATAATTTCTTCAGCCTTCCAGTCTCCTGGTAGCAGGTTAATGTTTGTCATGCGAATAAGCGGCAAAGCCAAAGGGGAGTCCGCCCGCATTCCGCCGCTGCTTTCCCCAAGATTCAACTCAACTGCAGTTTCGCGAGAGCTTTGATATCCTACAAACAAGCCTTCCTTGACCAAATATATCTTCTTAGCTTTTGTTCCTTCGTCGTCGTAGCCGAACGTTCCAAGCCCGTGCGGAACAGTAGTATCAGCCACTAAGTTTACTTTTTTAGAGCCGTATCGGAAGTTTCTAAGCTTCTCAGGCGTAAGAAAACTTGTCCCAGCGTAATCGGCTTCTGTGCCCAAAACCCGGTCAAGCTCTGTTGGATGTCCGCAGCTTTCATGTATCTGTAGAGCAAGCTGGTCGCCTGTTAGGATTAGGTCTATCTGTCCTGAAGGACATTTCTCTGCCTCTAAAAGCTTCATAAGCTCTTGTCCAGTTTCCTTTGCGTGGTCAACCAATGCGAAAGATTCAAAGAATTCGTAACCGCTTGTGGCATTGTTGCCTCCGAAAGAAGCTGGGTACGATCTTGTTTGCATTTCTCCGTTTTTAACAGCTATGGCTGATAGTCCTCCGCCGCACCATGTTATGTTTTGGCTGATTTTCCCGCCTTCGGTGCTCATGAAAAGCTTGTTCTCTCTATATCCACGATAATAAGCGTACGCAGCCTTTATCAGTGGAGACTGCTCTTTAAGGATTCGCCCAGCTTGAACAAGCACATCTAACTTCTCTTCTACTGGAATTTTGAACGGGTCTTTTTGAAAACTGCTGGAATATTGGTCTTCTCTAGCTTCTTCTTGGATCAAGGCCGCTTCTTTCTTCTTTAATATGGCACTTGCCTTTGCAATGTTGACGGCTTTTTCAACTGTTTTT
>JAOZHM010000209.1 GCA_026014845.1 Candidatus Bathyarchaeota archaeon | reverse complement strand
AACGAGGATTGTAGAGTTGCACGTTAGGACGGTTGCAGCGATTATGATGTGGTTTGTCGTAGCTTTGCTCAACCTAAACAAATTCCTCTTAAAATCAGGATGGGTATGGCTGATATCCATTGCTCTGATGATCACGGCAGTTATAGTTTATTTCATCCCTCGACTGAGGAAATGACACACGTTCAGATGGACACAATCTCAGGTCTCAACAATTGTAAGATCTTAGGGATCATCGATCATTTAAGTTCAATCGAAGTTTCTTCCACAAGGCATAAAAATAAAAAGCAAAACTACGGCATATTTTTAGGTTAATAGTGCGCGCGGTCTTCTAAATGCAAGAAGTGTGGAAAAGTTATAACAGAACCAAAAGAACTAGCTAGAATAACAAAGAAGAAAAAAAACAAGTGGTTTTTAAAATGGTTATTTCGTTTAGTGTTAAGCGAGTTCGTGATTTCTTGTTTTCCAATGGATTTGTCTATACATTCAGAACACGAAAGCGTAAGCGTGTGGGTAAAGACTGGATAAGAAAGAGAAAAAGATCCAAACTAAAAATGGCGGATGTGTATATCGAATTCGTTAAGCAAGTGAAAAGTGGAAAAGAACTAGAACCATACGTACAAAACAGTGGATTCGCAACTTTGCAAGAATGGAACACAGAAATCCACAAGCTACACAAAAAACTCGGAACACCCAATGGATGGTTATACAAAGTAACAATACTACACTAAACCACACTTTTTCACAATTCTGATTAGTTCTTTTGGTTCTACTATAACCTTTTCCATTTCTCAATTGATTAATCCTTAGCGAAGTTATGTGCCGTTTAGAAAGTTATAAACTTAGAAAGCTCAACTTAGTAGAGAAAGAGGATGAGCGAAATGATTGCTGTGTGCGGACTTGTTTGTAACGATTGCATAGCTTTTATTGCGACCCAGAAAAACGATGATAAGCTGAGAAAAAAGGTTGTCGAAGCTTGGTCAACAGAGAAGGAACCTCTTAGACTAGAGGACGTTGACTGTGACGGTTGCAAAGCGGGAAAAAGGCTACACACGTTCTGTCAAGTTTGCGATGTAAGAAAATGCGGGCTTCAAAGAGACATTGAAAACTGTGCCCACTGTAACGAGTTTCCATGTGGAAAACTTGAAAAACTCTGGAGAAGCTTTCAAACTGTTTCTGGAGAAGAGGCAAAAGCGAACTTAGTAGAAGTTAGAAGGCAGATTTCAATGACCAGATAGAAGTTGCCCTAGAAGGAACCTTGAATAAGGCTAAAACCCCAACACGCTTGCGTTTTCTTCGCACACAAGGGGAAGCTGCGAATTTACATTTAGTTTGTTGGTTAGGCTCGTTGTTGAGTGGCTTATGTGCAATTTGATTAGGCTTTGTGTCAAATTCTTAGTCTACAAAGAGATGCTTTGAAGCGAAACTTTCCTCCACATGTATATAGTAACACTTAAGGCTCTGATGGTCTAAATGGATGGTTGTGATTGGAATGGTTAAGCGCTATAAGGTTAAGATAACTGTGTTGAAGCGGTTCAGTCCATCCGAGGTCTTTGAGAAAAGCCCAGTAACGCCTGTAGAACCTCTTAAAGCATGTAAGCTGTTCAGGGATGGTCAAGAGTTCATTATTGAGGATGGGAGAATGCCAGAGGGTTTCTGCTCTGGCGCATGGCACACAATCTACTGCAA
The DNA here is from genome assembly GCA_026014845.1 of Candidatus Bathyarchaeota archaeon. Classification (GTDB taxonomy): domain Archaea; phylum Thermoproteota; class Bathyarchaeia; order Bathyarchaeales; family Bathycorpusculaceae; genus SOJA01. The sequence continues at coordinate 1,214 of JAOZHM010000209.1, read as the reverse complement.
CGTAAGAACCTTAGCATTCGGTGGGGATCTTCCATGGTATAAAGAGAAGGGCGTTGCGATAAACTGTTGCACCGATGGGTTGAGACCAGTCATATTCAAACTCGAACGTATTTAACTGAGCACTTTGTTGCAGAAGGATCTATCTACTACTCAGTACATGGATGCCCTTTGGATTCTGGATGGCATTCTGCTATCTGTTCAGGAGAACATTCCTTAGGATCTTTAACCTTCTTCTCCGGATGCTCACAACATGATTTTTCCTTACACATGAAACATACATCTCCTACGAGAAAGCATACAATTAGATTATTTAACATTACTGAAGTCAGTTACCTGTAAGATCGAAGTTTCTTCCATAAGCCATAATAACTGAAGCAGAAGACTCTCTTGGAAGAGTGAGTAAAAATGTCAGCTAAGAGGGGATGGAATATCATTTCCAAGGATTATCAGTCATCTGTTAGGATTTCTCTTGATGATGTACATTATGGTCCGATTTCTCCTGGTGAAAAAGAACTGAAATTGCTTGGAGAAGTGGAAGGAAAAGACATTCTAGAGATTGGTTGTGGGGGAGGGCAAAATACAATAGTATTAGCTAATTGGGGTGCTAGATCAGTTGGCTTGGACATTTCTGAGGAGCAGATAAAGTATGCCACAAGACTAGCCAGAAAACACAAAGTGAAAGTCCAATTTTATGTTGGAAACATGGAGGGCATGGAGATGTTTAATGATGAAAGCTTTGATATTATCCTCTCCTCTTGTGCAATAGGATATTCAGAGAATCCTGGGCAAGTGTTCCATGAAGTTTTTAGGATTCTACGAAAAGATGGGTTGTTTGTTTTCTGTGTTGTTCATCCTATTGCCAATAGGGGAAGGGTTGTCCGATATGGAGGAAGAAAATTATGGGGATTAGGTAATTATTTCTATAGAAGAAAACGAATCTGGAAATGGAAGATAAAAGGGAGAGTTGCTGAGTTTTATGGGTATGGTAGAACCTTCCAAGATTATTTCAATCCTCTTGTCACATCTGGGTTCGTTATTGAAAAGATTCTAGAACCCAAACCGTATCCTCTGAACAAAATGACAGAAGCCGAAATGAAGAAGATTCCATATTTTGAAGAAGGATATTTGAAAGACTACGAGATATGGAGAAGAATACCTTTCACCTTACTCTTCAAAGCTAGAAAGCCTAGATAGTGCTGAAGAAAAAGTGATTT
>JAOZHM010000208.1 GCA_026014845.1 Candidatus Bathyarchaeota archaeon | reverse complement strand
TCAGAGAATCTCGTTGATATGCATTTTACGAAGCCTAAAAGCGATTGAACAGTTAGATGCGAGCGCAAGAAGCACTTTACAATCCAACATAATTCACCTTGACAGATACTCTGAACAACAGCTTACGGACATCCTCAACAACCGTGTTTCAATTGCTTTTAAGCCTTTAACAGTGTCAGAAGACACCGTAAGCTTAACAGCTGAACTTGCCTTTTCCGAAAACGGAAACGCTCGATTCGGCATTGAACTGCTTTGGAGAGCTGGGAAATACGCAGATGCTGAAGATTTGGACACGGTTACGCCAGAGTGTGTCCGAAAAGCCGCTTCCAGCATATACGCTGTTATGCGCAAAAGTGACGTGGCATCATTAAGGCTGCATGAAAAACTGTTTTTGCTTGGCATAGCCAGATTTTTTAAGCAACATGAGAGGGCTTACGTTTCTTTAGCAGAGGCTGAACAAGCTTATGCTGTTGTCTGCGAAGAGTTTGACGTTCAACCGCACAGCCACACGCAACTGTGGAAGTATTTGCGTACACTTTCAACTGTAGGCATAGTCGAAACTGAAGTTTCAGCGACTGGTTCGCGTGGAAGATCCACATTTGTCTCTTTGCCTAGAATTCCAGCTTACGAACTAGAGAAAGAATTAAGCAATCTTCTGCAAGAGGAAAAGTCGTGAAAGCTATGAATATAGAAGACTTTTTTTGTTCAAGGATTCGAATGAAGATTCTAAAAATCCTGTGGCAAGTTGGTGAACTTAATATTTCAGGGATCGCTCGCAGGCTCGGTGTGAATTATGGAACGACAAACAAGCATTTGAAGGTGTTAGAAAATGAAGGAATTGTCCAGCATAAACGATTTGGAAGAATCCGAATCTACAGGCTCGATAAACACTCACCTAAAACTAAAGCCATACAAAATCTTCTCGAAGTTTGGGAGCAATAATACAAATAGAAAAAAAGGAAGATAAAGGCTCATCAATTGGGCGGTTTTCCGAACGTTTTTCCATAACTATTTGTGATAGTTACTAGGTCTAAGATGCTAATGTAGCATAGGTCGGCTGTGTCAGCTCCAAGCAAGCAAAAGGATTTTCTATTTTCCAAGAAAACACACAAAAACCTAAAATGTTAATGCAATTTAGATAATTAACAAAAGAGAACTATAATGCAATTTGAAAAAGTCATCAGTGTAAATGTCATGGTGATTTTTTGATCAAAGAAGAATTTAATGAGAGAATAAGTGAATTCGAAGAAATTATGCAGAGAATCGCAAGTGATGTTGCCAGTGGAGGAATATTCGAAAAAATCTCTCCCTCAGAATTGCTGAAAAAAACTGAGCATTATATTGACAATCTAAAGGATTTAGCGATAAAAAGCGAAGAAATCATGTTGATTCTTAAACCAGAAAAAGCCTACACGGTAAAGGCTGTATGTAAGAACTTCAACCAAACCCTAACGACTTTCAAGGATATTCTGCTTCAAAACTCTCCAGACCCGCTTGCGAATTCTCGTTTAGCCTTCGAACAACTTAGAAAAGCCCTAACAGACGGCTCAGATCTCCTTCTATTAATGCGGGACATTAGGGATAACCCCTCACCGATCATGGATGCACTAATCACTTTAAAGAAGGCTTCCGAAACAAAAGGTCCCGTAATAAGCATACAAGCCTCAGAAGAAACCCAACCCCTCATCAAATACGTTTTGGGTCACATCGACGAGCTTAGAGCTGCGTTAATGGGTTTAGAGAAGAAGGTTGGTGAAATGAAGCAAATCATGCGAGAACTTCAAGAAGAAAGCCTAAAAACACTTTCACACAAAACCCCCACAGACCCTAAAAAGAATGAAGGTGAAAACAGAAAACGACAGCTTTCCCTCTCAAACTTCAAAGCAAAAGAAAATGGAAGAAAGCCATAGTTTTCGTCAAATTAAGATTCAGAGTTCAATTATTTCCGCTTCACGCCTATCTGTATCAAGCAAAGCAATTGTTGATTTGCCAGTCAGATATCCACATACCTCACCTGGGTTCACAATCAACGTTTTGCCTTTTTGATAAACTTCTGCTTTGTGATTGTGACCATGAACAACAATGTCGAAGCTTTGGCTGTTGATCAGAGCTTCTAAAAGCTCTTCCTCATCTCCATGCAGTAACGCTATTTTTAAGCCGCCAACAATTATTTCGGCGAAGTTCCCACGCACCTCCAAGTCCTCATATTCGTTAAATCTCTTTTTTAAGAGTTCACGGTCGCCGTCATTATTGCCGAAAACACCAATTAACTTCGCCTTCAATTCCTTAAACTTTGGGATTACGAATGGTGCCACGTAGTCTCCGGCGTGGAGCACAAGTCCAACATTCATCTCATTTAACTTTTTTACAGCTTTATCCACCATCGGCAGATTATCATGTGTATCTGCAATCAAGCCTATTAACATTTTATCTCACTTGTTCAATTATCTCGTCCCATAAGAAGTAAAGTCTTTCTACGCTGGTTATAGGAGCGAAATAGAGGATTCTTCTAGAATATTTCAATTCTTGTAATAGTCATGCAGGCGAAACACGGCTTAAAAGGTTTCAAACGATTTACATTCTAGAAAAGAGTTCTAAAGGAGGAATATAGAAAAATGAATCCATGGGGTTCAAACCCTTCTCGGAAAAGAAGAGACAAGTTGTTCATTATATCCGAAATTTTGGAAATAGCAAAGGATGGAGTTTTAAAGACGCAAATTATGTATAGGGCAAACCTAAGCTTCACGCAGCTTAACGATTACTTAGGATTTATGTTGGAAACCCACCTGCTGGAAAAAATCAGGCAAAACGGCAAACACATTTACAAGTCAACAGAGAAAGGCCTAGATTTTCTGGAACGTTACCATCAGATAGCTGAACTGCTAAGAAATGAAAATAATAATATCAGAAATAACGTCAAAATTCCACCAGCGCGTCTACTTAAAAGAAACTAGATCCGTAGAAGAATTGACGAATACTCTAAATCATAGAAAAACAAAAAGCTGGATCATTGATTCGATTTTTGCCGTTCTTTCAGATAGCTTTTAACCTTTTCTTTCAATGCAGGGAATTCATTTAGCATAGCCTTTATGACTTGCCAGCGGATTTCTTCGGTTTTTGAACGGGTGTTCATATCGGAGTCCCAAGTATTGTGTAGCGATATACAATATAAGCTTTTATTTCCAAAATCAGAATATTATGAATCGAATTATCACACAAAAAAAGAGATTTTGTCGCACGTTAACAATGTTTACATTCTGTTTCCGTATGGCCTAGATTATACAATTTTGTAGACCATGGACGTCTTCTGTTGCCTCAGTCATATAGAATTCATTTCTGATTGCTCTGTCATTTGTATTTGAGTTTGTAGTTCTGTGTTTAGAATATTTTGTTTGCGGAATACTTGCTTTATTCTGAAAAGGGCTTGTTACTAGTGGAGAAAAGGGGAGGGCTTGCCAGATTCAACGGTTAGGGGACTGGGTCGTCAATGAAGTTTAGGTTACGGAAAGGTTCCAAGGTTACTTACTTACTGTTTTGTATACCGTTTATTCTGGCTTATGTTTCTTGGTTGTATTTTCCTGATTTGGCTTATAACTAACATTTTCAAGTATGAGGTTTATCAGAAGGCGGGTTGGCTCTGGTATTTGATCATTCGGTTTTTCTACACTTGGTACACTTTTTTGGCTATTGGTGTTGCTGGGGTTTGGGCTGTTGCTGCTACGTTGGCTAAGAAAAAGTGGAAAAAGCGTAGTAAACAGCATTATCCTATGGTTTCTTTTGTTGTTTCAGCCTATAATGAGGAGAAAAATGTTTCCCGTTGCATAAACAGTCTCTTCAGATGTGCAGAGATGATGGATTGTGCGAAATCATTGTTGTTGATGACGGTAGCAGCGATTTTACTTATGAGATTGCTTGGGCAGCCAAACAGCTCAACCGCAGAAGGTACCCGAAGCGCGCGCGCTAAGTGAAAAATTGAAACAAATAATCTGCGAGAATGAAAGAATTTCTGAACGTGTAAGCAAATTAACTGAGAAGCTCAAATAAAAAGGATGAAAGCGTGCGAGGTTGAAGTTTCATGGAAATCTATTCATAGAATATAAGCTGTTTTTCCTCTAAAATTCTGTGGATCTTGTGCACCGCATCGTAAACATCTTGTTCTTTTTTGCCTCCTGTGCAAACTAGTTTGCCGCTTGCAAACAACAACATAACAACCTTAGGTTCATCCATTCTATATATCAACCCCGGAAACTGTTCAGGCTCATACATCGTCTTTCCTAGGGGACGTACCGCTTTTTCCAAGTCTATTATCCCTCCCAAACTTACAGAGGCCACAATATTCACGATTTTCAACTCAGGTTTGCCAATGATTATTATTCCACCCTTTTTCAGTTCTTTAACCACCTTCTTGACTGCTCTGTGAGCTTCTTTTTCGGATTTTGCACCTGTGCAGACCATTTTTCCAGAGTTAAAAATCAAGGTGGCTGTCTTCGGCTTTTTCAGTCTAAACACTAGACCTGGAAACTGTTTGGGACGATACTCTACGCCTGGATAGGCCTTCACAACAGCGTTTAAATCAATTCTCTGGTTCAAGGTTACAGCGGCAACAACATTTTCTATCTTTATTGTGGCTTTAGTTTTCGACATGAAAAATCACTTCTTATAAGCGAAGTTTAAGTACCCACTATTAAGCCTTGGGTTAACAAAGCGGAGAACGCACGCAAGAGATCACTAGGTTACAATCTCCTAAACAGCCCCCGCTAACTTTTAATCGAAAAGATGAAAAGAACCCCGAGATCAGAGACTTTGAAAAGGTTCTTCGCGTGTACAAAGGTTAATAAGCGAAGTTGCTATCTCAATGATTGGGCAGCTAGGCTCCGAAAAAAGGTAGAATCATTACAGACGGTTTTACGTTTCTTAGAAGAATTCTAGCTGGCAAATCAACCGAGTTGACAAAATGTCATACAGATTCGGAAGCCGTAAACCTGGATTCAACGTGAAGAAACCAGTTGAACTTGATAAAGAATATGAAGCTGAAATTGAGAATATAAGCACGAGAGGCGACGGCATCGCAAAAATCGAAGGCTTCATCATATTTGTGCCAAACACTAAAAAAGGAGAGCACGCGAAGTTTAAAATAACAAGAGTTGGAAACAGGTTCGCAATCGGAGAGTTAGTGCAAGCCTGATTCGAATTGTGCCCACAATTCGAAGCACTGTAGTACTATTAAGACACTCAAAAGACATGAAGAAGGAGGGAGAACAAAATGGCAGAAGAAAAAGAAGAAAAGAAACTGACAGAAGAAACTGTTAAAGAGAAAAAGCCCGAAAAAGCCCCGCGGACTCAGAAAGTCAAAGAGAACATTGTTTTTGTCGGAAGCAAACCACCAATGAGCTATGTTCTAGCGATCATCACAAGCCTGTCAGCAT
>JAOZHM010000207.1 GCA_026014845.1 Candidatus Bathyarchaeota archaeon | reverse complement strand
GATATGTTGATGCGAGATTTTGGTTTTTCCGAAAAGGGCATACGTGTGTTCTTCTCTGGGCATCGTGGTTACCATGTTCATGTTGAAAGCGAAGTAATGAGAACACTCGACGGTATCGCACGCAAAGAAATTGTTGACTACGTTACTGGTTTAGGTTTAGACGTGTTTTTTTATGGTTTAAGCAAGAAAAGTTTGAGAGAAACACCGTCTTCTCAAGTTTCACCATTAAGCGAACTTGGTTGGCGTAAACGTATTGCATTGGACATGCAAAACTTCATTCTTAATGCCAAAGAAGAGAATCTTAGAAAAATTGGACTAAAGAAAAATATTGTTGAAACGATATTGCAGAATAGAGACATTATTCTAAAGAACTTAAGCAAAGGAACTTGGGGGGCTGTCAGAGGAATCGGTTTTGAAACTTGGAGAAAGATAGCCAAGCACAGCGCAAAACTGCAATCCGCTAAAATCGATACAGTTGTCACAACGGACATCCATCGTTTGATTAGATTAACTGGCACTTTACATGGCAAAACCGGCTTGAAGAAGGTTGAGTTTCCAGTTTCAACCATTGATGGTTTTGATCCGTTCAAGAGGGCAGTAGTGTTTAAAACTGGCGCTGTGACTGTTCTTGTTTCTGATGCTCCAGAGTTTAGGTTGGGTGATGAGGTGTTTGGTCCTTACAAAAAACAAAGGGTTGAGTTGCCCACAGCAGCAGCCGTGTTGCTCGTTTGCAAGGGTAGAGCAGAGGTGATAGAGTAAAATTGTATGATGAGTTATATAACGCTTGGAAACGGGAGCTTGAAAACGTTGAGCTTGAAAAGCTTTTGTCCGATTTTTACTCTAGAATTGCCGACTATTTGAGAAGACTCAAAGAGGAGGGTCGAATGCTTGACAAAAGAACGGTTAAAGCACGTCTTCTTAAAGATGAAATGCGAAATGTCAAACGCATGGTTCACGAATTGGTTCAGACACGTCATAGAAAACTGGTTAATAGAGCTGCCAAGGGCGAAAAAATTCCGTCAGGTTTTTTGACAATACAAGAGAAAAAAATTTACGCAGGGATTCTACCGCTTGCAGAGGCATATTATAGCCTAACTGAGAACATTCTGCGCGGCTATGCACAAAAGGTCAATGTTGAACAAAAGCATAAAAACGCTGTTTTACGCTTTCTAAAGAAGGTTCCAGAAATTATTGGAGCGGACATGAAAACTTATGGGCCTTTCAAGATTGAAGATGTTGCGTCTTTGCCTCTTGATAACTCCAAGATTTTAGTTAAACAAGGTTTGGCTGAAAGGGTTGAAGTTTAACTATTCTGTGAAAAAGTATAAGAGTACGCGTGTTTTCTTTATGCAAAGCTGGTCGTGATTAAGGTGAATGTTCCCAAAGAGATTAGAACGTATTGCCCTAGGTGTAAAAAACATCAAATTCACACAGTTACTCTATACAAGGCTGGAAAGCGGAGAGCCTTAGCTAAAGGTGAGCGCCATCATCGACGGAGAAAGAAAGGTTATGGTGGGCAGAAGTATCCGCTACAAAGGGAATTTGCGAAAACAACCAAGAAACAAACTTTGAAGTTCAAATGCAAGGTTTGCGGTTACACAAGGCATAAAGATGGTATACGACTAAGGAAGTTAGTCATTACATAAGATTGAGGTTGACATTATGGCTGAATGGGAAAAACTAATTCCAAGACCAAGAAGCAGTTTCGTCAGAGTGAAATGTCTAAAATGCGGCAACGAACAACTTGTTTTCAGCCACGCTGTAAACAAGGTTAACTGCAACGTTTGTGGCGCTGAACTTGCAGAACCATCTGGTGGAAAAGTGATAATTAAGGGCGAAATAATCGCAGTTTTCGAATAGGGATGAACGTTGTAATGGCATTTAGAAAACAAGAATGGCCAGAAGTCGGCGACCTAGTGATAGCCACTGTAGAGAACGTTATGGACTATGGTGCCTATGTGACGCTAGACGAATATGATAAAAGGGGTTTACTCCACATTTCTGAAATATCTTCTTCTTGGATTCGAAACATTCGCAACTTCGTTCGAGAAGGACAAAAGGTTGTTTTAAAAGTTCTGCGGGTAGATGCAGAAAAAGGACACGTAGACTTGTCGCTTAGAAGAGTTACGAAAAGAGAGAAAATCGAGAAGATTATGTCTTGGAAGAGGGAGAGAAAGGCTGAAACATTGCTTCGAAGTGTTGCTGAAAAAACCAGTTTATCACCGGAGGAGGTTTATGAAAAAGCTGGAGCACTTATGGAGAAGGAGTATGGCTTGTACGAAGCCTTCGAGAAAGTTGTAAAGGAAGGAATGGAAGTTCTTATCAAAATAGGTGTGCCAAAGAAGCTTGCAGCGGCCCTTGCTGAAGTTGCGGAAGAGCGCATACACATACCTATGGTTAAGGTGAAAGGTATTGTTGAGCTTCGCTGCATGAAGCCTGATGGTATAGAAATCCTTAAAGAAGCTTTTTTGGAGGCCAAAAAGGCTGAGAAGTCTAAAGATGCGAAACTTCGTTTTTATGTTGTTGCTGCACCTAAATACCGCATTGAGGTTTTAGCGGAAAATTACAAGCATGCAGAAGCCGTTTTACAGGGGGTCGGTGAAAAAGTTGTTTCGCACGTTGTTAAAGCTGGTGGAGAAGGATCCTTTAGAAGGGAGAAGTAGTGGTTTGGCTTTTACGAAAATGTAAAGGCTGCGGAAAATATACTTTGAGAAAAGATAGCTGCCCGTGTTGCGGTGGAAAGGTTCGGGTGCCCCATCCACCCAAGTTTTCCCCTGATGACAAGTATCTTAAGTACAGGATGGCTCTTAAGAGAGGTTCAAAAGAATGAAAGAGACGTTTATCAAGGAACGCATGAAAGTTGAGTTGAAAAATCCTATTTTGATTGAAGGGCTTCCAGGTTTGGGGCTTGTAGGTAAGATTGCCACTCGCTACTTAATTAAAAAACTAGACGCCAAAAAGTTCGCTTATCTCTATTCTCCTCACTTTCCGTACTTCGTACTTGTGAACAAGAAAGGAAGCGTTAGGCTTTTACGTGGAACTTTTTATTTCTTCAGAAACCAAACTGAAGGAAACGACCTTATTCTCTTCACAGGTGACAGCCAAGCCCAGACAATTGAAGGTCAGTATGAAATCTCCGATTGCATATTAGATTTTGCCGCGTTGCACAACGTGAAAATGATTGTGACAGTAGGCGGCTACCGAATGGAGGTTAAGGACAAGCCTAAAGTTATTGCAGCCGCCACAAATGAAGAACTTCTGAATGAGGCATTACAAGCCAGAGCCGTATTGAGTTCAATGGGAAGTCCCATTGTCGGCACCGCTGGCTTAATTTTAGGTTTATCTCGTTTCAAGAAAACTGATGCCCTTTGTCTTTTAGGTGAGACCCGAGGGTATTTGCCTGACCCGAAGGCTGCTAAGAGCGTTTTAGAGGTGTTGAAAACTATGCTTAGTATTAATGTCGATCTATCTGGTTTGGATGAAGAAATTGAAAAAGCGGATAAAATGATTACGCGTTTGCAGAAAATTGAGGAAAAAAGAGCTTTGCAAGCAGAGGAGATACGTAAAGAAGAGGGCAAGAGGATAACGTATATTTCATAAAGAAGGGTTAGAACGTCAGTTCTTCCTTAATTATCTTGGCAATTTTTTCAGCGGCATTTCCATTTCCGTACGGAGATTTTCTTGGTAATTCCCTTGGATGTCTTAGTATTCTTTTCATGGCATCTAATATTCTGTGCTTTTCAGTGCCTACGACTTCAGCGAACCCTGATCTGACAGCTTCTGGCCTTTCGGTTGAAAGTCGGATAATCAACACTGGTTTTCTTATACATGGTGCTGTTGCTTCCTCTTGTATGCCGCCCGAATCGGTGACTATTATTTCGCACTTTTTCATTAAAACCAAGAAATCTAAGTAGCCGAGGGGTGGTAAGATCTGTATGTTTTTTGATTTTTTGATTTTGGTGTAAATTCTGTTCTGTTGAAGCCTCTTTTTTGTTCTTGGATGCATTGGGTAAATCACTGGTATGGGGGATTCTGCAAATGTTTCCATGAAATTTTCAAGAACTGTTAGGTCGTCTACGTTTTCTGCTCTGTGGGCAGTAGCTAGGGCAAATTGTTCGAAATTGATGTATTCTAGTATCTTTGATTTCTTTTCAGCTATGGGTAGGTGTTGAATCACCGCGTCTATAACTGTGTTCCCCGTAACGTAGATTTTCCCCCAAACATTTTCTCTTTTCAAGTTTTTCTCACCGATTTCTGTTGGTGCAAATAGATAAGTGGATACGTGATCTGTTAAACGTCTGTTATGTTCTTCCGGCATGCGTAGATCAAAGCTTCTCAATCCAGCTTCGACGTGCCCTACGGGTATCTGCAGTTGTAGTGCTGCTAGAGCCGTTGCCAGTACTCCGTTTGTGTCTCCTTCGACCAAGACGAGTTTGGGTGATGTTTTCTTTAGTAATCGTTCCATATGGGTTATTATGCGTGCGGTTTGGGTCCCTTGTGAGTATGCCTTAACTTTGTAGGCGTAATCTGGGGTTGGGAGTTCAAGTTCTTCGATGAACTGCTGGGACATGTTGTAGTCATAGTGTTGGCCGCAGTGGACAAAAATTAGGGGGATTTTGCTTTCATGTAAAGCTCTGACAATAGGTGCCATTTTTATTATTTCTGGGCGAGTGCCGACGACGACCATAACGTTTTCCATTAGAGACCCCTATTTATCATCTAAGTATCTGTGAATGTTTTTTTAACGTTTCTGTAAAACAAAGTTAAACTGACCTTTAAGACTTGATTACAATATTTTTGTAAAGTTCTAACTTTCAATTAACTATATGAATAGTAATCGTTAGATTGCGTTAACTTTTTTGACGTGCAAACCGTCTTACCCTTGTTTTTCATTTATGTTAGTACAATCAAGTTTGGAGATGGATATATGCATCTGTTAAAGAATAAGAAAGGTTTAAGCGTCGTAGTGACTACATTGATAATCCTTGTGGTTTCAGTGCTTCTTGCAACTGTTGTAACGTTTTATGCTATAAACGTGACCACCACAAGAGTGCAGGAAGAATCACTGTTCTTGACGAAGCAGCATGTTTGGTTTAACACTACTGGTTCATGGGCGCAAGCGGCAATAGTTATAGTAAACACTGGCGGAAAAGATGTCGTTCTTGACGAGATTTCAGTCCGCGGGCAGGAATCTCCGTGGGGCGACGTTTACTGCTGGAGAACAAGCAACGTAACTATCTCAGATGACTTAGAGGTGACCTCAACTAATATTACGGGTGCAAGCTTCGACATCACCGTTCAGGGGGCTACACGAACCTTCCAGCAAGCTACTGATGATTTAACACTAAAGTCTGGTTGGACCATGGTTGTCTACGTTATGAATCCTGACAGCGTGGCATTGAATGATGTCGGTATAACAGTGGGTATAACAGCGTTCACATCAAACGCTCAGTACTACAAGGAAACCAACATTGAGGCAGCGCAACAGCAACCATCTTCCTTTTTCTACGACCGATTTCTTAATTCTAGGTTTTCTTTAGGTAACCCTCTCTCGGCGAGTAGATTGTTCCTTCACGCAGTAATTGTCCTATAAGGCGTTCTGCTTCACCCATTGAGATCTTGTATTCAGTTTCTAGCTCATTTAGAAGTGCTATTTTTTCAACCAGCCCTGTTTCTCTTTGCATCTCCATTATTGTTGAAAGCACCGTTTGAAGCTTGTCTCTTAGACTTTTTGGTTTTCCAGTCATTATAAGGTCTATGTCAAATTTCGATGTGGAGACGTCTATTCCAACTTCTTCAAGAGACCTATTCATTATAGCGATGGCTGCTTCTGCATCCTCTGCTAGAATTTCTTTTCTCAGGGCTGAGCGTGCTCTTGCTTCTGTTGTGCGTACAAGGGCTTCTAGTTGGCGTGCAGTTATGGCTACTGGTGAGCCTTCTGTTTCGCTTGCTGAACGCATAGCCATGTAAAAGTCTTTAAGACGTTGGAGTGCTTCCTTTGTTAGTACTGGTTTTATTCCTTTGGCATAGCTTATGTATTTTCGCAGCAAATCCGATGGTATTGGTGGTGCGACGGGACTTAGGCCTTTTCTGTGAAGTTCAAGGATGTGCTCTGACATTTTTCTGTCTGCCTCTTTGTTTGGCACATCTCTCAGGATGAAGATCAGGTCGAACCTTGAGAGTATTGTAACTGGTAATGAGATGTTTTCCGCTACTGTGCGGTGTGGTTCATATCTTCCCAATGCGGGGTTTGCAGCTGCCAGTATGGCCGTTCTTGCATTGAGTGTTGCTACAATGCCTCCTTTTGCGATTGAGACAGTATGTTGTTCCATAGCCTCGTGAATGGCAACTCTATCTCCCGGGCGCATCTTGTCCATTTCGTCAATGCATGCAATTCCCTTATCAGCCAGTACAAGGGCTCCAGCTTCAAGGGTCATCCCGCCTCTTGCCTCTCTTATGACGGCTGCTGTTAGGCCTGCGGCTGTTGTTCCTCGTCCAGAAGTATATAGTCCGCGAGGTGCAAGCTTTGCCACATACTGTAGAAGCTGGGATTTTGCTGTTCCAGGGTCTCCTATCAAAAGGACGTTCAGCTCTCCCCTTATGGTTATGTCTGGAAGGTTTTTCAGCACTCCGCCGAAGAGAAGATACATTATCGCCTCTTTTATATGCTCGTACCCATAGATTGAAGGGGCAATTGAGTTCATGATTTTCCGATGTATCCACGGGTCTTTTGCAAGTTCAAGGATTTTCTCTTCTTCTTCTGGAGATGGAAGCACTGTCTCCGGCTCTTTGCCTAGAACCCCAATCGAGTTGGCATCTAAATGCAAGATGAATGCGCGAAGTTTTCCAACTCTCGGAAGTGTTGGTGCTACTGCCCTAACTGTTCCAACTATGGAGATGTGGTCGCCTGGTCTGGCAACATCGACTATTTCGCTTCCCATAAGTTTGATGTTCAATGAGCGTGGAAGCTGTCCAGGTGGGAGGTCTTCTGGTCTCTCTTGAATCCGGAGTTCCTGGGAGTCTACGAATGTTGATTCTTCTTGCACGAAGTCGAAGGGGCCTTTTCCTCTGCATGAGGGGTTGCTGCATGCGAAAGGAGCCCTCAGGAAGGCACCCGTTTGATCTACAGGTGTTATTTCCCCGCATCTTTTACACCTGAAGATTGCTTGCATAACCATTGGGCGGACTGGTGTTGAACGTACAACTATGCCTTCGACCATGGCGAATTTTCCGATGTGTTTTGAGCCAAGTTTCCGCAACTTTGCAGGTTCTGGCAACCGTACAATTGCAACGGTTACTGCTTCTGTTTTTTCGGCATACTCGGGGTCTTCTGTCTGCAATTGTGCGTAAGCCGCATTGTTGGCGTATTTCAGATATTCATCAGGATTTTTCGAAAGTTCTTCAGCAAGCTCTTGGTCAAAAGCCAAAAGGTCATCAAAATCAACTATAAGTGTTGTTCTGCCAGCCACTGCCAATTGAGCTATTCTTCGGCGGTATTTTTCCTTTTTGAACAACTCTTGTAGGTGTTCTTGGGGGTCCATGACTTCTAGCTCTTCCGTCATTTTTCTCCTTCCTTGTTCTTGAGTATCTGTGTTCGCCATTCACTGATAAGCTTGTAAATCTCTTCGTAAAGAAATCTTTCCTCCCTTGTAAAATTTCTTAGAATTTGCTCTGTTTGAGCCGGAGCTGAGGCAAGTGAAACAATTTTTTTTAATCTTGAATTTATAATATCTTGTGTCAACTGCCCAACTTTTTCGTACTCTCGCATTTTCTCAGGTTTTTTGGTTATTTCCTCTTTTAATTTTACTAAAAATCTGCGAAGTTTTGGATAGAAATCCTCTGGTAATTTAGATATTTGCCTAGTCGTTTGAACTCGTTCTTTCCATTGAATTTTATAAAGCTTAGCTGCGTCTAATAATTCTTGTTGTCTAAAACGGGCAATTCCAGACTTGACAAGCCCTATGGCTATCCAGTACTGAACTTCATATTCATTTCCTTCTTCAAAAGGACCTACCTTTAATCCGGCAAGCTTGATTTCCGAGCAATTCCTGTTTGCAACAACCTTCGCAAGTGAATTTTCAAAATTGAAATCCAAGTTCTTAATTTTCACTGAAACTATTTCGGACATCCTCTACCCCTTTCT
>JAOZHM010000206.1 GCA_026014845.1 Candidatus Bathyarchaeota archaeon | reverse complement strand
TCAAGTTTGTCGGCATTGTAAAAGCTTTATTTTGCCCGGTGTGAATTGTCGTGTGCGTATAAAGCAGAGGAGAGAACCCCACTTGGTAATTACATGCTTAAACTGCGGTGAGCAAATGCGAATACCGTTAAGAAAAAGGAAGGGGAAACCAGAGCCATGAGTGAACTAACTGCCAGAATGAAACGCCGCATCAAACGCCGACTGAGCGAGGAAAAACCCACAATACAGATTGGAAAAAATGGAGTTTCACAAAAATTGGTGGAGGAAATCGAGAAACAGCTAGAAAAAAAGGAAATGGTAAAGATCAAAATCTTGCAGAGTGCTCTTGACGAGAAAGGGGCCAGGGAAATCGCTTCAAAAATAGCTGAGCAAACGGAAGCATCCTTGGTCGAGGTTAGGGGTCATACTTTCATGCTTTATAAGCGTAAATCCAATTAATCTCTCGACTTTCTTTTTTCGCCTCGTTTCATCTTATCTATGAGCCATGAACTCGATTGAACCTTCCCACCGCCAACACCAAAAACTATTTTGATTCCCAACCTTTCACAGACATTTATTTCAGACTCAGGAATGTTATCTGTTGTTCGGTCACCACCTTTAGCAAAAATATTTGGTTTTAACTGTTCGAGAGTTTTGGCAACCGACCCGTTTGTGTCTATGACTGGTGTAACTTTATCAACGTATCTGATGCTTTCAATTATTTCTTTTCGTTCTTCAAACTTCATGAAAATGTAACCTTTCTTCTTGATAAGCCAGTCATCAGTGTTCAACATCACAACCAGAATGTCTCCTAGCTTCTTGGCATCTCTAAAGTGTTTTATATGCCCGACATGAATCGGGTCAAAACCACCGCAAACTGCAACGACTACTTTGTTTTTCACTTCTTTGTCCCTCAGCCTTTCATTATAAATCCGTAAAAACCTATATAAAACATAAACGTCGTGAAAGTGAAAGACTTTATATGAGGCTTCGTGATTTTACTGAAACGAAACGAGGATAAAGAGTCTTGGTAACCCCTTATGATGTTCCAGCATCTAAATTGGTTGAAAAACTAGCCAAACATCTAAAGGAGAATGTGGATGAGATAACGCCGCCACCCTGGGCTAGCATTGTAAAAACAGGTATGCACGTTCAGAGGCCACCCCAAAACCCAGACTGGTGGTATGTCCGATCTGCTTCCCTATTGCGAAAAATTTTCGTTCACGGTCCAGTGGGCGTGGAGAGATTAAGGGCTGAGTATGGTGGGAGAAAAGACTACGGTGTCAAACCTGAGCATGCAGCTAAAGCAAGCGGAGCGATAATAAGAAAAGCGTTGCAGCAGTTGGAAGCCGCAGGTTTTGTGGAAACCATTAAAACCGGCGGAAGAAGAGTGACAAAAAGTGGAAGAAAACTCCTAGGAGAATTAGCTGAAGAAGTGAAAAAAGAAGTTGTAAAGGAAATCCCTGAACTGGAGAAATACCAGAAACAGAAAGGTGGCTGAAATGTCAGATGACGAGCTGGAGGAAATCCGCAGAAGGAGACTTTTGGAATTGCAGCGTAAAGTAGGTGAGGAGCAAAGGAATGTTCAGATGCAGCAACAACTGGAACTGCAGAAGCAGGCTTTACTTAGGAGCATATTGACACCAGAAGCCAGACAAAGACTGGCGAATTTGAAAATGGTTAGGCCAGATTTCACTTCTCAGTTGGAGTTACAGCTCATTCAACTGGCACAGCAGGGAAAGATACCAATACCATTGACGGACAAACAGCTAAAGCAGATACTTATTCAAATACAGTCCCGTAAACGTGAAATAAAAATAAGGAGGATATAAAATGGCTCGAAACAAACCTACAGCCAAAAAAAGGCGGTTGGTGAAAGCTGGAAAACAGAAAAAGCCAGTTCCAACATGGGTTATAGCCAAAACAGGTGGAAAATTCAGGACGAATCCGAAAAGAAGACGATGGAGAACTAGGAAAATTAAGGCTTAGGAGAAGCGAGGCTAATGAAGGAAGAAAGCGAAATAGAAGAGCAGAAAACTGAAGAGAGCGAGCAAGCAGGGCCAACTGAAAGGGCGGTTGAGGAAAGAGAAGAGGCTGAGGAAACCTTAGAGAAGGAAGAGGAAGTCGAAGAAGCCGTAGAAGAAAAAGAAGCTGAAGAAGAGGTTCCTCCGGTCGAAGAAGAAGAAATTAAACCTCCACCTCGGAAAGAAGTCGAAGAGGAAATTGTTGAAGAGAAAATTTACACGATTCCTCTGGGCAAGGCATGGATTGCAGTACCTAAGAAAAGGGCGCCTAGGGCTGTGAGGATGATTAGGGATTTTGTGAAGAGGCATATGAAGTTTGAGGCTCGGGAGGAACTGGAAGAGGAGGAAGAGCCTAAGAGGCTTGTCATTAGTAATGAGGTGAATGAGAGGGTTTGGAGAAGGGGTATAGAGAAGCCTCCGCGAAAAGTTCGTGTGAGGGCTGCAAAGGATAAAGATGGTAACGTTACTGTTTATTTGGCTGAAGGAGAGTAGTCCTTGGCTATTTATCAGTCTGATCTTGTGGGAAGTGCAAGTATAGGCGTATACTTGCTCACTACGGACAAGATGGTTATTGTTCCGAGATGGGTTTCGGCTGGTAAAGCTGAAAGATTTGGAGAATGGCTGAAGGCTAAGCCAATTCGTACAACTATTGGGGGCTCCGTTCTCGTTGGCGCACTTATGTGTGGAAATTCAAAGGGGATTCTGCTTCCACACTTTGTTCGAGACAAGGAGATCAAGGCTGTAAAATCCGTTTTTAGAGGAAACGTAACGGTGATGGAAACTAGGAGAACTGCTTATGGAAATATGGTTTTGGCAAACGATTATGGTGCAATTGTTGATCCGCGATTGAAGGCTTCGGAAATTAAGAAGGTTTCTGAAACTTTATGTGTTGAAGCTGTAGCAGGTGAAGTTGCTGGCTTGCCTTATGTTGGGTCTCTGGCTGTGGCAACAAACAAGGGTGTTTTGGCTCATCCTTTGTTGCGGGATCCTGAGCGGAAACTTCTAGAGGACGTGTTAAAAGTTCCAGTTGATGTGGGCACCATTAATTGTGGAATACCCTACGTTGGCACAGGTTTAATTGGTAACAGCTATTCAACTGTCGTTGGGTTGTTGACGACAGGACCCGAGATGTTTATAATCGGGCATGCCTTTGATGTCGTGAAGGAAGATGGCTGAAATGAAAGTCTTTAGGGTGATTGGTGAAATTCGGAAGCCAAACTTAGAGACGCCTTTCAAGAAGGAAGTAGTTGCCATCAAGCGTGAGCATGCTGTGGAAAAGGTTTACGCTGAATTGGGCAGTAGGCATCGTGTGAAACGTTTTCAGATAAAAATATTGAAGGTTGAAGAGGTTCCGCCTGAAGACATAGAAAATCCCATGTTGAAAAAACTTGTTGTTGGAGAAGAAAAAGTTGGCGAGCAAAGTTGAAGAAGAGCTTCGAAGATTAAGCATTGAAATACGCTTTCTTGAAGAAACCGCGCAAGCTTTGCAGTCCAGAATGAACATGGTGAACGCTGTGATACAAGACTTAACATACGCAAACATGACTTTGGAAAGCTTAGGAAAAAATGAATTGGGTTCAGAGCTTCTGGTGCCAATAGGTGGGAACTCCTACATCAAGGCAAAACTTGACGACCCAGACAAGGTTATTGTGGGAATGGGAGCAGGAATTTCTGTTGAGAAAACCTCGCAAGAGGCAAAGGGAATAGTCAAGAAGCGCCTGGAAGGCCTTGGGAAAACTAGAGAGTCGCTTCAGCAACGTTTTGCACAGGTTGCACAAAAAATTAACGAAGACCGAGGGAAATTTGAAGAGCTAGCGGCTGAACTTAGAAAGGGGAAACCTTCCCGAAATGTTTGAGAAGCTGAAATCACGGTTAAGCGGACTCGTAAACAAGATTACAACGACAGAGCTTAAGGCTGAAAAACTGCGTCCAGTGCTTTCGGATTTTAAACTAAGCCTAATAGAAAATGATGTTGCTTTTCCCGTGGCTGAGCGGATATGCGACGAAATGGAAAAACACCTGGACGGAGTTCAAATCAAAAGACTTGAAGACCGCAGAAAAATAGTGAAAGCGAATCTTAGGGAAGTACTCTTAGAAACCATGCTCTCAAATGATAAAGTAGATTTGTTAAAGGCTATAAAAGAAAAACGGAAAAACGGAGAGCCATACGTCATAGTTTTTGTTGGGATAAACGGCACTGGAAAAACAACAACCATAGCTAAACTCGTCCAGTTCTTGACAAAGAAGGGTCATTCTGTAGTTCTTGCATGCAGTGACACTTACCGAGCTGGTTCTATCGAACAACTGGAAGAGCATGCTAAACGATTGGGCGTACGCATGATTAAGCATAAGTATGGCGCAGACCCTGCTGCTGTGGCTTATGACACGGTAAACCACGCTAAAGCTCATGGGACAAACGTTGTTTTGATAGACACCGCTGGTAGGATACAGACAAACCGAAACTTAATGAATGAACTTGCAAAGATTAAACGTGTCGTCAATCCGGACTTGACCGTTTTAACCGTGGATTCTCTTACTGGAAACGACGCAGTTATGCAAGCAGAAGAGTTTCACAAGAGTGTGGGCATAGACGCGACTATACTGACCAAGGTGGATGCAGATGTTAAGGGAGGTTCAGCCTTAAGCGTAACATATGTAACCAAAAAGCCGATCATTTTTATCGGGACAGGACAGAAATATGAAGACTTGGAAGAATTTAAGCCTGAAAAGTTTTTGGAGTTAATTCTGAAATAGCCGTTTTTCCGCGCGCGCGGTCTAGAATGGAGCTTAGGGCTACGCCCCTCACCAAGTTATCGAGAATCTAAGAATCATCTTACCCAAGTATGGTTGTTCGGTTGTTAATGTTACAACTTCGTCGCTCTGTGGTTCAATGAAGATTAAACTGTTGTCTGAAGTGTTGAAGCAAACTATTACGTGGTTAGTTTCTCTAAATTCTATTGCGACGTATCCGCATCTGTATCCTTTGTTGAGGGCATTGTTTCTGAAATCGTTGGCAAAGTTGATGCATGTGTAGCTTTGATTGTATTGGTTTTTGTCGGTTTGATCTGAACGAATGAATTGCATGGCTTCTTTGTGTGTTGGGTCTCTAAGGTTGTAGTCTTTCTCTAGGTCTATGATATGGGCTGCAATCACACCTACAATAACTGCACTCGTAATGATCATACAAAGGAAAGATACTCTCTCTATAACTCCTTTCTCCATCTCTACCCAATCTGTTCTTCTCCAGAAAGAATTCTATAAACAAGCCTGCAAATCTGTAAGATATCGAAATCTGACATATTTTGACCTCTTGGAAGGAGTCTACGGAGAAATAAACGAGGTTTACGTTGTCCCTAAATCTCAGAGGAAAGGGGTAAGAAAAACTTTGATGATTCATGCCCACAACTGGTTCGAAGAAAAAGGGGGCAAACACTATTAGAGCAGAAACTGCGGCATCCTACAAAAAGCCATCATGTTCTACAAAGAATTTGGTTTCAAACCCATTACATCGCTCTGCAGAAAGAATTATCGAAAGGGGAAGACTAATCCGACATGGATTGTTTTTCAGTCTAAATTTTTAGAATTTTTCAAGTAGTTTTAGGAGTATTGCTTTTGCTGAGTACAGTCTGTTTTCGCTTTGCTCGTATATTACAGATTTTGGGCTTTCAATAATGTCTTGGCTTATTTCATATCCTCGATGGATGGGCATGTCATGCATTATATAAGCGTCACTTTCCTTCAACAACTCCCTGTTTACTTGGTATGGCATCATGAGTTTGACGCGTTTTTCCTTTTCCAACGCGTATTTCGGGTCTAGGAAGAATTCCATGTCAACCCAAGTATCCGTATAAACAAAATCCGCGTCCTCAACAGCCTGCTTAACGTCCAACGTAGTCTCGTACAATCCTGTTTTCCTAGCGTTTTCCAGAAGCTCCTCATCCCTTGAAGGCTCATTAAATATAGGCGTTACTGCGGTTATTTTGACTCCTGTCTTTGTGCATCCTTCAATAAGCGAATTACAAACGTTGTTGTGAATGCCCATGTAAACGAGTTTCACTTCTTTCAAGGCACCTTTCTTCTCTTTCATTGTCATTAAATCCGCTATTGCCTGGGTCGGATGATATTTTTCGTCACACCCGTTGATTACTGGAACACGTGAAGCTTTAGCCATAACCTGCAAATCAGCGTTTTTCTTCAATCTCGCCATGATGCAATCTACATTACGAGATAGATACTGAGTCTCATCATGCACACTCGCTATGGCGAAATTCGTTGTCCTCCAATCTATGTAAAGGGCGTGACCGCCAAGCTGAGTCATAGCAACCTCAAAGGAAACCCTAGTCCTCGTTGAAGACTTTTGAAAAATCATGGCTAAAGATTCACTATCTAGGGCTGTTCGATATTTTTCAGCGTTATGCTTAACCTCTACAGCTTCATCAATTATTTCCCTAAGTTGTTGGCCCGTCAAATCCTTAAAACTAATTAAGTTCATCTTTCCTCCTTCCCAAACTTCAAGTTTCAACCAATTTTAACAATTATAAGCTTTACGGAACATTATTTAATTTGCATTAAGTGAGCTTAAGATGATTTTAATTGTTGCTTCAAGCAGGGACATGGCAAGCCTGAACATTAAGAAACAGATTTTGAATAGCTACAATTACAAAGAGACAGCAGAGAATTTTCAGGGAAATCTCATATACACGACTGAAGTTAACGGCAAAGACATCAAACTTGTAACTTTAACAGACGAATCCACATACGCACAAAACATAACGGAATTGTTCCCCAACTCCGAACTTATAGTTTTCATTTCCAGACACAGCAGTGCCAGCGGAACCCCAACACTTTCAACACACACACCCGGCAACTTAGCAGAGGCAAAACTGGGTGGAATCCCAAGAAAAGTTTCTGTTTCACCCGCAAACACCATGAGAGGCGCTTTAAAGGCAATGGCTCGCCTTAAAGAAGAAATGCAGCTTGACTACGAAGTTTCTTATGAATGCACTCACCATGGGCCTTCATTAAACGTACCGACAATGTTCGCTGAACTGGGAAGTTCGCCTAAACAATGGAAAGATTCAAAGGCGGCTGAGGCTGTTGCCCACGCAACCATGGAAGCCGTTTCAAACTTCAGCAATTTCCCTACTAAAGCAGTGATTGGCATAGGTGGACCCCACTACAACAACAAATTCACTCGAATGGCATTAAAAGACGATTTGGCTTTTGGCCAC
>JAOZHM010000205.1 GCA_026014845.1 Candidatus Bathyarchaeota archaeon | reverse complement strand
TTTCCACGTTTCTGTTTAATTATCGCTGCAAATCCAGAGCAGATGCGTCGAAGATCTATATCACCAAAATAATCTGCTGCATAAATCCTGTAACCTGCTTCCTTTGCAGATTTGGCAACAGAAACCGTATCAATTCCAACAACCAAGAGACTTCGAATGTCAGTTTTCGACAATTGTTTTCACCCTTGCTCAAATCCAATGTTGACTCTAAACACAAGAGCGCGTGCTTGCTCATGTTTCCTGAATGTTCGAATCTCATAGGAACAAATCTTCTTCCTTTGGTCTTACCAAATCAGTCGCTTTGGCGTTTTCAGATCTCGGATAGTTATATCCTCGGATTATGGCCGCTGGGACTCCCTCGTTTGCTTGTCCTATCACCAGTTCAGCAGCTGAAGCAAGTTCATCGGCGATTGCTGTTTGTTTCACCCTTAAAACATACCCAAATAAGTCGTTTTCTCCTTTTCTATCTCTGAGTGCCTCTATGCCAGCGACGCCTATAGCCACGTTTATTTCACCTTTTCGCAGTGGGCGACCATGCGTATCAGAAATGACAACTGCAACTTCACAACCGGTCAATGTTCTTATTACTTGTCGAATTCCCTCTGCAGAACGGTCAGAGTCTTGCGGCAGCAAAGCCACGTTTCTTTCTCCTGGGACGTTTGATTTGTCAACACCTGAATTTGCACACACAAAACCATGCTTGGTCTCTGTGATGAGTTTTCCGTTACCCATACGTCTAATGCTTTTTGATTCTCGGAGAACAACCTCAACCAAGGCTGGATCCTTGTCAGAATGTTCTGCTATGTTTCTTGCAAATTCAGATGGCGCAACCTCGTCAAGATTTACAACTCTTCCCTCAGCACGAGAAACAATAACGTGCGTAATTACGAATATATCTTTGTCTTGGATATGAATTCCTTGCCTTTCTGTTGCCTTACAGACGAGTTCAGCGATATTGTCCCCTTTTTTTATAATAGGCAAGTCTTCAATTCCAATCACCTGAACAACATTCATGAGAAGCAACTTCCTTTCTGTAATCATGTAGTTATCTATTTAAGTGTCGTGCGCGTGTTAGCCAAATCTACGTGAGATTGAAATATATATCTGATTTAACATGTATTAATAGCGTAGAACCAACTAATACTGTGAGGAAAAAATATGGAACGCAAGATCATTTCTTTAGGTAGGAGTTCTCTTGTAGTTTCTCTTCCGAAACATTGGGTGGAATTAAACGAATTAAAACGAGGCGATGTCGTTTCTCTCGCTGTTCAACGCGATCGTTCTCTAGTGGTCTTTCCAAGTGTTAAAAAAGGAGAAAAGCGTAAAGAAATAACCCTCCACGTTGACACAGATGAGAAAGAACCCCTAATTGTTCGAAGAATAATTGGCTGCTATCTGAATGGTTACTCAGACATCAAAGTTTTGTCCAAAAAAATATTTTCCGTTCCACAAAGAAAAGCGATTCGAAACATTGTCAGGATGCTTTACATGAGAATTATGGAATCCGACTCCAAAAGCATGTACATTCAAACGTTGATAGATGAGACAAAGGCATCACTCGAATTGGCAATCCACAGGATGCATTTAATCTCTCATTCCATGGGTTGGGATGCAATGAATTCACTAAAGAACAGGGATGTGATGCTGGCGAAGGCTGTTTTCTCTCTTGACGATGATGTCGATCACTTTTCTTATCTCCTTCTCCGATTGCTTCGCGATGCAGCCCAAGATACGATTTTAGCAAATCAACTCAACATCGATCCCTTAGATTGCATGGACTACCAGACTCTTGTGTATAGAGTCGAGCACGCCGCAGATCATTCCGCTAACATAGCGAAGCAACTAATAATGTTAGATGGAGGCCGACTAAAGATACCTGATCAGTTACTAACACTCTTATTCAGTGCTGGCACTGAAGCCGTTAACCTATACGACAGAGCATTGGCTGCTTTCTTCTCCAAGAACGTAGCCGATTCGGTTGAAATAATAGAACAAGAAAAAAAGATTGAAAAGCTAGATCGGGAGATAGCCTCAAAGACATTCATGAGTAAGCAAAAGAGCGCTTTGATAGTTTGTATGATTTGTTCTATACGTGGTAGTATAAGAGGAATCGCTGAATGTGCAGTGGACATAGCCGAGATTGCTATAAACCGCGCTTACAAAGTGACTACTTAGAACCCCCCTTGACAGGAGGATACGTCAAGGTCATTGTTAGTTCAGCTGGAACGATTTCTTTTCGAAGCAGTTTCCTCGCGAGCTGTAAAGCCCGATTGTAGTTGTATACCTCTTTTCCATTGTCTCGTGCCTCTCTTAGAATCTCTGTCTCTACTTTATGCTTCAACTCACCGACTGCGAGCGCTCCAATTCCGAAAATCCCGAGTGCGTTTTCTCTCATGTCATCATTCAGCTCTACACCCTCTATGCCAAGTGGTGGGACAGCGTTTATGTCAACCAGAACTTTCATGAGCTTAAGTGCCTTTAGTGATTTTTTCTCTATGATGCGAGCACCTCTTGTAGCAGCGCAAAACACTACGTCGGCTTTCTTTAAAATCTCAAGCTTCTTGGTTGATGTAGGTGCAAAAACACCTGTCACGTTCACTCCATATCTATCAGCAAGAAGCCTTGCGACATTTTGAGCATATTCTTTTCCATTTGTACGCTTTGGATTAAGGCTGGCAATCATTACATTGCATCCAAGCTTAGCTAAAAGCATCGCTGCTATCCGTCCCACAGCCCCCGTGCCTAGAACTGCGCAGGTTTTGTTTGATAGGTCACCAAGTTTATGAGATGAAAGGGCATCTTCAACTTTCGCAACCATAGCTGCTGCTGTTGTGTATGCACCTCCTGGGTCAATTATGATATTCGCTTTGAAAGGTGGGAACATCGCATTGCTTACAGCATTAAGGACTTCTTCAGCTTTTTCAGCGTTTCTTCCGCCGATAAAGAAGCATGTATGCTTAACGGCTTTTGGCCCTCTCGAAAATACAGTGTCTTGAACGATTTTTTCAGCGTCTTCCGGGGTTACGTTGTCATAGGGTATAACAGCATTGTATCCGGCATCGTATGCCATACAGATATCAAAGGGACTAGCTCTCTGGTCGGTGTCTAAGTAAAAAAGAAGATACGGTGAATCGCCTGAAGTTTTCTTTCTAATGACTGGTTTCACCTGAATCTGCATCGATTGCAACAAATCCGTCAGGCTATCGGAGCGAGCCTCAACGTTGACTGAAATTATCTTCTTCGAGAGTTTAATGGCTTCAACTTGGACGCCTAAGGATTCCAAAAGTTTTTTGACTCCGTCTACATGCTTTGGACTACATATATGAAGACAGGTAATCTCTTCTTTAGATTCAATCTCCCTAGCATGGTCCAAAATACCCATTACAATCCAGTTTTCCCTTATGGGAAAACTTATTTCCCGTTCTTGTTCCTCAACCTCAAGTTGTAAGCATTGACCATAGGCAACCAAGTATTCCTCTTCCATGGAATGCTTTTTCCCTCTTTGATTGGACAATTTAGCTAAGGATTTTAGTATACCGTCTCTCAGCTCTCGCTTTTTATCTAAGCTGGTTTCAAGGTATATTTTGGCGTTTCCGTCGATGTCAACGGGGAAGAAAGGTACGTTTTTCTCTTGAAACGTTTGAGCCAAAACATTGTCCTCGTAAAACTCTTTTTGCGAGCGCATACCTAACTCTTCTGTTGCAAAGTCAAGATTGACTTTCTTGATCATTTTCTCTAAAAACTTGAAGAAGGCTATGGAAGGCTTGAAGAGGGAGTGAAGCATCGGAGAATGTGAGGTAGAAGGAGTTTCAGTTACCCAAAAGGGTTCATTGTACTCTTTTTCAGTGAGCAAAACGACTAACTTCTTGTCTTCTAGAGGTGAAATTTCAAGCACTTTCAATTTTTGCTACCCGAGTCTGTAAGTGGAACATCTAGAATATATACCTATTCGAAATACCTTATATAGAGATATGTAAGATATATACTCTTCTCGGGCACCGCCATTTCTTATTCTTCAAGCAATTTTCGATAAAACTCTTCGTCTAAGGTTGGCGGAAGCATCAGTTTGGTCTTAACTTTAAGTTTCCCGCTCTTCGAATGGGGTTTCCTTACCAAGGTGTCGCTATATTTCTCAATTTCCCTGGCTTCTTCAGCTAGTCTAGCAGCTATCTGAGCTATTTCATGTGCAGAAGCGACAAGGGGAATATATTTCTCACTTTCTTTCTCTCGAAAGCATGCTTGGATATTGATCTCTGCGATTTTCTCAGCCAGTTCGTATGCGGCTAAGGCTTTCGCTTTTGCGTAGGGATTTTTAAAATCCGATCTGTCTCGAATGACGTTGACATCAATTATCAACTTAGGTAAAACTGGGCTTAATCCCGTCTTAATTGAATGTATCAATCTATCAATTTCTTGATGAGTAATCCTGTAAACGCCAGTGATCGCAAGCACCTTGATCATGTTTGAATTAAATATCGCCATCTCTATTGGATCTAGAAACTCTCTTCGCGCCCCAATAAGCGGGTCACCCATGACAATTATATACCCTAACCCTTGCTCTTCAAGTTCGGTCTTAACGCGTTTTCCCGGAGCATCCGAAACAACCACACTAGGTATGCCACTGTTTGACAGCGTCTCTCTGACCTTTGCTGGCCCTGGTATCGACGGATTGGGCGATATAAAAACTATGAGACTTGGGCTAAATTCGAAGATTTTTGGCAAGGCGTCTTCAATGTCTCTAACACTCATTTTTGAACCGGTGGTCACGGTTCTGGTTCTAATGTCTTTTCGATCAGCTAGTTCATCCAGAAGAAGTTCAAACAATGGTGACGATGCGATGTTACCGCACTTAAAAACCCCAACCTTAACCCTTTCATGACTAATGTTCGAATCGGATATAAGCCTACACCTCTTCAATATTCGTTAATATCTGTTTAACCTTAAAAAACCGTCATCACTTATGTGGTTTTCGAATGTTTTCATATTAACGGGTGCTGAGAAAGAATTACGAAGACACAGATAATGATTTCAAGCGAGCATTTCCCATTATAGACTCGATTAATTGCAAAAGTTTTAAACTCAAACTTGGGTTATTCTTTCTCTATCAGTGATTAACAATGAGCTTTAACAAAGTAAGTTTTGAAGAGACTCTGGGAAAAAGTGTTGTTGCGTCGGGGAAATGCGTTGGCTGTGGCACATGTGTGGTTGTCTGCCCCTTCAACTGTTTGGAGTACAAGAAAGGAAACCCAAGTTTGGTGAAAGAATGTAAGGTCTGCGGCATATGCGCAGGAGCCTGCCCTCAGTATGAATGGTCATGGCCTGAGGCTGAGAATTTCGTGTTTGGCAGAGAAAGAAAAGTCACTGAACAGTTTGGGGTGTATCGTCAACTGGTTGTGGCTAAAGCAAGAAGAAATGAAGTGCTGGAGGTTTGTCAAGATGGGGGTGTTGCTACTGGACTCTTGTTGTTTGCTTTAGAGGAGGGACTTATCGATAGTGCTATTGTTTCGGGAATCAGTCAAGAGAAGCCTTTCTATCCGGTTCCAAAACTGGCAACGACCCCCGAGGAGATTTTGGAATGTTCTGGAACGAGGTACTCCTACTCGCCTAACATCCTCGCCCTAGCAGAAGGAATCAAACAGAAAAGAGCAAACATGGCTTTTGTAGGGACGCCCTGCCAAATCCGTGCAATCAGAAAAATTCAGATGCTTGGCTTAAAAAAATATGCCAAACCTTTTCAGTTCTTAATCGGGCTCATGTGCTCAGAATGTTTCACCTACGAAGGGCTCATGGAAAAACACGTTCGCGAGAAATTAGGCCTTAGCCTGAATGACATAGAAAAGATGAACATTAAAGGGAAAATATTGGTTAAAACAAAATCTGAAGTCAAAACTATTCCTCTCGCAGAAGCAAAACAACACGCTCGAAAAAGTTGTAGATTTTGCGATGATTTCAGCTCAGAGCTGGCAGACATTTCAACAGGAGGTTTAGGATTAGATGGATGGACATTTACGATCATTCGTACAGAAAAGGGCGAAGAACTATTTTCGAAGGCTGAAAAAGCTGGATTCTTAGATGTAAAGGCCGTTGATAAAGATGCATACGCTTTGAATTTGTTGACTAAACTTTCAAAAAAGAAGAGAAAGCCGCCTAAAGATTTGCCAAAGTAGATTACGAGATAAGTGTTATATATTGTGACGGGGAAGAATGTCTTTTTTATACAAAGCGGTGTATACTTTGCAAAAGATTGGAACTCGAGAAATTGCGGCTGCCAGTATGTTAGGCGCTCTTTCAGCATTATGGGAAATCATACCTGGACCACCTTTTGATGTTCCATTTCCACTTTATCCAAGGATCTCTTGGGACCTTACAGGGATACCCGTTATGATTAGTTTGTTATCTTACGGACCTTTATGCTCTGTATACACTTGTCTTATTGGATGTTCAATTATTTTTCTGAGAGGAAACCTTCCAGGAGGAAGTCTAAAATTGATTGCAGAGTTAGCGACTTTATTGGGTTTTGCGTTGCTGAGAAAACATATTGTTCTGAATTCAACTGTTGCTGTCACATTACGAGTGGCGACAATGACCATAGCAAACTACTATCTACTTCCATTTTTTTATCCAATACCAGTTTCTGCTGTGGTGGGTTTACTCGTTCCAATAGCGCTGTTCAACGCCACTCAAGCTTTAATCAATATCATTCCAGCATATCTAATTTACTTAAGAATAATTAAGGTGAAAAAATAAGCTTTCCCAGATGGTCACATGTACCGTGCGTGTTCCCACGTTTCGAACTTCGATAATAGTTGACACAGAGAGAGGTCTTCAGATTTTTTGAATTTGCTGATTTACATACGTATTCGTTATAGACAAGATGTTGAGGGGAAATCATGAAGAGAACAAGATTGGAAGAGGTTACAAGGCTTCTTGTCAATACTGCCTTGGGGATGGAGAAAGCCGATTTGGTTTTCAGAGACGGGGGTCAATGTCTTAGTAGAGGTTGGTGGAGGATTAGTGGCTTTTCAAGATGGAAAAACAATTTCGTTGGTGGAGCTACCGATAGCTGGGTCATGTCTGGTGAAATGCCAGTTGTTTGTAGGAAAATTGAGAAGCTGCAACAGGCTTGGAAAAAACTGGGCTGCACCATGGAGTCGCCCTTCATGGATTTTTCTTTGCTTGCGTTGCCAGTACTACCAGAACTAAGAGCAACGGATAAAGGCTTAGCGAACGTTAAAAATTTTAAATTCATCCCACTCTTTGTATAGTAAAGTCTAGACAAAGGAAGAGAAAACGATGAGTGAAGAAACATTCACCTATAAGGCTGAAAACGGAAACGTCTGTGAAATTGTGGACACTTTTGCTGAAATGTTTCCCATGTGGGCTGGAAGAGTATTGATAACTGCAGACAACGAAAAATGGGCGTTAACGGCAGCTAGGACGGCGACTGGTTTTGCATCTTCTATCATCATGTCTCCAGCAGAAGCAGGAATAGAAGGCACGGTTTCATCGGAAGAGACTCCAGATGGACGAGTTGGAGCGTTAATTCAAATCTACCATCGAACACGGAGAGACCTAAAGTCACAAATGGTTTTGCGGGTGGGTCAATGCAT
>JAOZHM010000204.1 GCA_026014845.1 Candidatus Bathyarchaeota archaeon | reverse complement strand
ATTTCTAGTCTCACAACCGTGACTCCAAGCCCTTTCAGACTCCGCACCTGGCCAACCCGAAGGCTGGCTGCGTGCATGTTGGTTTCCCTACGCCTACGGGCTTTAAACCCTTAGGCTTGCCACAGCCGTGAACTCCCCGGCCCGTGTTTCTAGACGGAACGTGCAACCCTGGTCCCCCTCCCTCGTACTTCCACCTCACGATGGTTTCCTTTAGGAGGGATCTACCCTTCCAGGCTGCACACGTCTGTAACCGTCTGGTTTCAAGCACTTTTCACCCCCCTTCCAGGGTACTTTTCAGTTTTCCGTCACCGTACTAGTGCGCTATCGGTCTTGAGGCGTATTTAGTCTTGGAAGTTGGTGTCTCCCAAATTCCCGAACCCAAACCAGGGTACGGTACTCAGGGATCCCAGCTCAACTCCTTCCAGCTTACGCTTACGGGGCTTTCACCCTCTATGGCAGACCTTTCCAGGCCACTTCAGCTTAACTGGTGAGAAGGAAGCCGGGCCCATAACACTACATCCCCTATGAGTCTTCCCCACAGGGTTCGGTTTGGACTAATCCCTTTTCGCTCGCTGCTACTAGGGGAATCTCATTTGGTTTCTTTTCCTCCCCTTACTAAGATGCTTCAGTTCAGGGGGTTCCCGCTCCCATTTGGGAGCACCACGGTTCCGAAGAACCGCAGTAGGAAGTCCCATTCAGGAATTCCCGGTTCTACAGCTGCATACGCTTACCCGGGACCTTTCGCGGCTGGCCGCGCCCTTCTTCAGCTCTCAAGCCTAGCCATCCTCCAGACGGCGTAGCATATCGGGCCTTGTGGCAGTATCTGTTTGGCGTTTTCGGTGAACATTTTGCCTATGCATGGTGTCATTATGAGCTTAAAGCTCACTTTACCCTTCACTCCTCATCGTTTTGATGGGAGCTGCATCTACTTTATGGTTTCCAGTAGCTTGCTCAAAATATTTCTGAACTGGCTTTCGCAAATATAAGTGTTACGTCGCAGATAATAAAGGTTTTTGGTTGTAGGGTTTAAAAGGGTAAACTTATTAATTTGTTATGTATTCGAAGCTAAAATAAGAATGTGGATAGTGGGAAGGATATGGAATCAGAAACTCAGCGGGTAGTATCCTCTGGAGGAGTGATTTTTAGAGTGGTTAATGGTCAGTTTGAGGTGGCGTTGATTTCTAGAAGGAGGGTTTGGTGTTTGCCTAAGGGCTTGATTGAAAAGGGTGAAACATCTGAGAGGACGGCTTTGAGAGAAGTTAGGGAGGAAACAGGCTTGGAAGGTGAAATAGTTGAGAAGATTGGTGAGACTAATTATAATTTTTTTAGAGGAAAACGCATTTTGAAGACTGTTCATTTTTTTCTTTTGAAGTATGTTGGGGGTTCTGTAAGAGATCATGATTTTGAGGCAGATAGAGTTAAGTGGTTCCGCACTTCGGAAGCTCTTCGAGTTTTGACTTATGTTAATGAAAGGAAGATTTTGAGAAAGGCGGATGAGATGCTGAAGCAGGATCGTAGCCGTTGGCTTAGTTAGCGAATGTTTTTATTTTTGATGCTGGGTTTCCTATAGTCAATGAGCCTCGATAGCTCAGCCTGGTAGAGCAACGGCCTTGTAAGCCGTAGGTCGCGGGATCGATGCCCGCCCGAGGCTCCATTTTCTGTTGAAGAGTTTCTGTCTGTCTGTGGGTCTAGACCCCCCTTATATATAGGTCGTTTAAGCTGTAGATTTGTCAGGCATCAGAATTTCCGTTTTGTCAGACAATAATGGTAGCATGTTGCAGTTTTTCTGCGCAAGCCGTAGAAAATAGACCCCTATAGTTTTTTGTATAAGAAACCTATGTTTGGAGCGTATGCTGCTTTCTTTTCATTGATGTGTTGTTTATATGGATAAATAATGTCTGTCTGTTAGGATGGTTTTCCCGTGTCCATTATGATTTTGTCGTTGGCTTTTATGGTTGGGGTGTGCAGAACAAAGTCTATGTGTATTGATGCCTTGTTGACTCCGCCCAAGTGAATGTTGTTGCCTATGGCTATGTGTGCTGTTCCAAGGGGTTTTTCGTCGTATAAGTTCCAGCCTATAGTCTTCATGCCATAATTTATTCCTATACCTAATTCCGCTATCCTATCTTTATCGCCTTCAGCTTTCTCCAGTATCTTCTTGAACGTGTCGCTTCCCTTTTCAGCTTTGAAGCTAACTATTTTTCCCTCTTCAAAACGGAGTTTAAGTCCCCGAATGTTGTAATCTCTGAGCTGGGCAACTACAAGTATTCCGTTCGCTGAACTTTCTACAGGAGCTACGCATACTTCTTTCTCAAACAAGCTACGTCAGTCACTATGACATTTACAGTCTCTATCATCAAGTTTTCCATGACCAATCTATCCTCACAATGGTTTTCAGTGACGCTATATGCTATTGCTCAACTACTAACAATAGGTCATTAAACCTAACGAAGAGCTGACAAGCTTAGGACCACATTTTTATCTTAAACCGAATCATTAACAAAGAATGGTGAAACTTCTTGCGTGAGTATGTTTTGTATTCGCGTAAAGGCAGAACAGATTCAAAATTCACAAGTCTACGCAAGGCTGGAAGACTAGACATTGTACACGAATGCATCGAAGCCAGCCTATTTCTTTCTCACAAAATCCGCAGAAACGTCGTTTTCCACGCACTATTAAGTGGTCCACCATCCCCGCCCTTACACTTAAAGGTTGACGGAGCAACGCTTAGAGACGTACGCCCAGACGAAGAAACTTGGAAAGATATTCTCAAGAATGTTTTATCTGGAAAATCCCATCCAGGCATAGGCATTGACAAATCTAGTTTTGAGGCTCTGCTGAAGGCAAAAGCAGATGAATCACCTATTTATGTCCTTGAAGAAGGCGGAAAAGACATTTTTGAGGCTGACATACGTGAGAATCCAGTTTTTGTCTTGGGAGACCATAAGGGGCTGCCGAAGAGGGTCAAAGGTTTTGCTTTACGGTATGGTGAAAAGATCTCGCTTGGAAAGCAGCTCTACCTAGCAGCTTCATGTATAAACATCGTAAACTATCTGTTAGACAGAAGAGCCATCATCTAAAATTAATGGAGGAGGGAAGTGAAGTTTATATTTCAGTTTTTTCCTTTTACTTCCGATTTTACTCTATAGGGTGATATAATTATGGCGTCTATTAGAGAATTGCCGACACGTCAGGCAACCAGATTTGAAAGAATCGGCGTCCACACACACATTAAAGGTTTAGGTTTAGATGAAAAGTTGAAAGCAGTTAGAATAAAGGATGGAATGGTTGGTCAGGAAAGAGCCAGAGAAGCCGCTGGTCTTGTTGTTCACATGGT
>JAOZHM010000203.1 GCA_026014845.1 Candidatus Bathyarchaeota archaeon | reverse complement strand
GACATTTTCCTTTCTTTCAGGGCAAAACACAGTTGCTCTATTAGAATGCCAGAACCCTTTACTCTTTCATGCTTTGACATGTTTCCGCAAGGTTTCCCCTTTGAGGTTTCATTTACACTGCAGCTTGGGCTTCCATCAACACCAATGATTATTTCTGTGTTTATTCCGCATTTTGCATAGTCTTGTATTTGATCAACAATTTCTTTAGCGATTTTTCTGCAGTGACCTCTAAACATGATAGTGTTATATTGATCTTTAGTTTGAGGCTGCCTTAATACACCAGCATATGTCAGTTCGGGACATGGCATTTGGAGAATGCCTATCTTTCCAAGCAAAAAAAATCCTACAATTTCCGTTATCATACTTGGTCTTTCTGCTAGGCCTAAAACACGAGAATTCTGATTTAGGATGCAGTGGGCGACTATGGCTATTC
This sequence comes from Candidatus Bathyarchaeota archaeon, assembly GCA_026014845.1. Taxonomy (GTDB): domain Archaea; phylum Thermoproteota; class Bathyarchaeia; order Bathyarchaeales; family Bathycorpusculaceae; genus SOJA01. Next base: position 2,825 of record JAOZHM010000203.1, on the reverse strand, counting down.
TTCCACTTCTCTTATCCTTAAACAACTTGTTCACATCATCTTAGAAATCTCTTGCAATCATATGTAACTTAACAATTTTTCATCAAATATTTTTCTCTGATCTTCGCTTATCAGTTCAATCATGTTTTCAATCATGTCAGCTTTTGTTGTTAGTCTACCAATAGAGTGGTGGCTTCCATTAGCATTTGAAGCTATTATCCTCGTTACAAGGAAACCGTATGTTTCGCGACCGTAAATGTGGGGGTTAGTGTTTACAACTATTGTATGTATTCCTTCACGTTTAATCATCTTTGAAACAGATATTACATCATTCACAGCTAAGTCTTCATACTCCCTGACAATTATGCGTACTTCCTCTATTTGCCGAACCTCACCAGTTTCAAGGCTTCTCTTCAGCGGGACGTTTGCGCTCCCATCAGTTATTATCACCATAACTGGCACGGTTGCGGGGTCTCTCCTTTTTGCCTCCTTTAAAACTTCCCGTGCCTTGAGCATTCCTGCGGCAAGAGGTGTGAAACCACTTACACGTAAATCTAAAAGTTTGTTGGCTACAACTCTTAAATTAGTTATGGGATGTTGGACGACAACCGCGCCAGTGTCTTTAAGGGCGACTATCCCGACACGGTCTCTGAACCTATAGGCATCTCCATGAAGTTTTAATAGAGCTTCCTTTACGGCATCCATATTCAGAAGCATTGAACCACTTAAATCAATAACGAAAACTATTGTCGACGGAGCCTTATACAATCTTAATTTTTCTCGTATATCCTGAAGACAGATTTTTAGGGCGGTTTGTGAAGGTTTTTCACGATTTTTCTGTTTTCTAGCTGCTTGGCGAATCGTTGCTGGTAAATGAATGTCCTTGGGTTTCCCCTGTGGAAACTTCCATCCGTAAGGTTTGCCTTTATGCAGCGTTGTTACTGTTTGAGCACGTCTTCCAGCATAGGCAGTTTGTTTTCTACTTTTGATTTTTTCCATTTTTAGAAAAAATTTGGAGGGAGAGGTAATTCTCTTCCTTAAGCTACTAATAATGGGCAAGCCTTCTGAAACTTTTGGGTGTCCAATAGCGTTACTAACTGAAGGAATACCTTTTAACTCACCCTCCTTCTCTTCAATTCTTTCTTTGTAGGTTTCTCCTCGAAGCTTATCAGAACCTGTCTGAACTCCGTCTGTAACAGGCATGTCTTCTGATCCCTTTTTTAAGCGTTTTCCAATTCCGAAAAAAACTCCACCTAAAAGTCTAGTGAAGCGAAATAAAGCTTCAAACTTTTTCGCTTGAGCTTTCCTCTTAAAACTTTTCTCTTTAGCTTTTTCTTCTTCCTTCTCAGTGGCATCTTTCTTGATCCAGAAAAGGGCTTTTCCTTTAAGATAACGCTTTTTTTTAACTTGTTCTTTAGTTGTTTCCCCTGTTTTTTCAATATACTTAAGTTTTTTTGCTGTCGTTGTGAAGACTTCCGTAATCTCTTGCGGCGTTGCTGGTTCGAGAAATCCTCCCTCTCTTGTTCTGTGGCTCAAAGCAAGTTCAGCCGCAACTAAAACGTCATCTAACTCTACTTCTTTTCTATTTTCAAAGGCTGCTAACGTTGATGCTGCTTTTGCAATGATTATGTCTGGGCGTAAGCCGTCAACCTTCAGGTTCGAACATGTTTTGCAGATGGTTTCGAGGAGATTTTCTGGAATTACAACTCCTTTTAGCAGTTTTCTTGCTTGAGTTATTCTTTTTCGTAACTCTTTTTGTGAAGGCTTGTGTTTTTTGTAGAATTTTTCAGGGGTCCCCTCGAATTCCATGTTTCTTTTAACTACTTCCATCCGGTCTTCAACAGAGTTTATTCTCTCAACGGTGACTGATAATGGAAAACGGTCAAGAAGCTGCGGTCTTAATTCCCCTTCTTCCGGGTTCATTGTTCCAATAAATATGAAGCGGGAAGGATGACTTACAGATATTCCTTCTCTTTCAACGATGTTCCATCCCATGGCTGCAGCGTCCAGCAAATCGTCTGCGATGTGGTCTGCCAAAAGGTTAACTTCATCCACGTAGAGAATGTTTTGGTTTGCCTCAGCTAGAATTCCAGGTTCCAACGTTTCTATTCCGTGTTTTATCGCTCTTTCTATATCAAGGCTTCCCACGACTCTGTCTTCTGTTGCGCCAAGGGGTAAGTCTACGACAACCATTTCTCTCTCTTCTACTGGCAGCTTTTCCACTTTCTTGTAGGTTTCACCGCATTTAAGACACATGTTAGATGGATCGTGAGGGTTGCAGTTAAACGGGCAATTTTCAACAATTTTTATTTTTGGAAGAATGTCAGCCAAGGCCCGGACAATCGTGCTTTTCCCTGAACCCTTCGGTCCCCTTATCAGCAAACCGCCGATTTTCGGATTAATTGCATTGATCAAGATGGCTAGTTTAAGCTTGTCTAGGTTCACAATTGCAGAGAAGGGAAAAACCAGCCTTTTTCTTTGCATTGTATTAATGGCCTTCTTCTATTCTAGTAAAAAGCAAGTTTTAACCTATTAGTTTAAAAGTAAACATGTGATAACCTTTATATATTCTTACACACACTCCACACTTGCTGGAATTAAATATGGAGTTTGATCTAGTTAAGACTTGGCTTAACAACGTTGCCATCTCACATTCAAATAGTAATAGAACACGCGTAGCATATATAAATAACTTTCAGCGTTTCTGCAACTTTATAGGTAAGACACCTGAACAGATTATGATAGAATATGATGGTTCTACAGATCGGGGCTTCAAAAGAGAGTATGCACGATACATTAAAGGTTTCATGTCAGCAGAGCTTGAGAAAGGAATGGCGCAAAACACT
>JAOZHM010000024.1 GCA_026014845.1 Candidatus Bathyarchaeota archaeon | reverse complement strand
GGATAAAGTAGTCGTCACCTTTTTCGATGGTTTTTGTTTTACCGTTGACGGTTAGTTTCATCTTTCCCTCGATTACCATGCCCCATTGGGGATAGCTGTGGCTATGCTCTGGCACTAGCGCTGTGGGTTGCATTTCGAAAAAGATTAGTTGGTGTTTTTCACCCTGCAGGATCCATGCTTTGACGCTTTTGAAGGGCAGGTCTGCTTCCGGCAGGTCTTTTATAACTGTAGGAAACCCAAAGGCTCGTTTGCTCCTTCCCTTGTCCAAGGTGCTCCTATCCTCAGAAGCATGGTAGAGGGCGGAATAGGTATTAAAGTTTGTGCGGTCACGCTTTCTGCCTGTCGTCGCGCGCCGGTAGAATTCTAAAGCGGGCCGGGAGAGATTTGAACCCTCCCCACAAGGGAGATGCGCGCGCTATGAGACAACACGCGCATCTTATTTCCAATTACACTTCAAGTTAATGAAGCTGCGTCTTTTCTTAATACGGAGATTTTGTGCTTTTCCATCGTCATTACATCGAAGTATTTCATCGCGTTGCCCGTCAGATAGAGAAGTATCTTTTCGTCAGGATCAAATGGGCCTTCATCTTCAAGCTTGTTCAATGCTGCAAGAGTGGAAGACGCTTCGGGACACGCATAAAGCCCCTTTTTAAAGAACGTTTTCATTGAAGAAACTATTTCTTCATCATCTACAGCCACCGCCGTTCCTTTCGTTTCTTTTATAGCTCGCAAAACGAGATAACTTCCATAAGGACGAGGAACTCTTAAGCCAGCTGCGATAGTTTGAGCATTTTTCCACGTTTCTCTTACCTCAGACTCTCCTCTGCCGTATGCTTTAACAAAAGGGGCACACCCAGAAGATTGAACAATGATTAGTCGCGGAATCTTTCTGGTCCAGCCAAGCTCAACTAACTCTTTGAATCCCTTCCAAAGCCCAATAATTCCCTCTCCTCCACCAGTTGGGAAAAATATGCTGTCAGGTAAATCCCAGCTGAATTGCTCGGCTACCTCAAATGCCATAGCCTTATAGCCTTCATACCTGTAGGGTTGTTTATTGGTTGAGAAGTCAAACCATCCATATTTTCCTCGAAGTCTTCCAACAATTTCAGCTGCATGGTTTATCAATCCGTCAACAAGATAAACTTTAGCTCCCAGATACACGCATTCTTTAAGATTGCTTTCAGGCACATCCTTCGGCATGAAAGCGTAAATCTCCATTCCTGCTTTTGCTCCATAAGCTGCCAGAGCTGCAGCAGCATTCCCAGCGGAGGGTATTGCAACACGTTTTACGCCTAATTCTTTTATTTTGGAAACCGCAACAGCCATTCCTCTCGCTTTAAAGGTTCCAGTTCGAAGCCTTCCATCATCCTTAACATACAAATTCTTGAAGGTCGAACCTGAAAATCGCAAGATGGGAGTGTACGGCTCTCCTATGGAAACTATACTCGCAGAAGACGATAGAGGAAGCAACTCTATGAACTTCCAAAAAGTATCTTTTCTCTTCTTTAAGATGTTCTTTGAAATTTTTTCAGCTGCTCCAGCCAAATCATACCTGAATAGAAGAACTCCGCCGCATTTCGTGCATACTGTTAAGGCCTTATCACATGAAAAGTGTTCTCCACATCTACTACATTCAGCTACAATAGTGAACATACGCATCATCTTGTAGTTGCAGAGAATTAATTTAAGTTTGCCTTTCAACCTCGCGCTAGATGCTCCAATTGGTGCCACCGAGACCTACTGAACACAGAGAAAATCTTGAATGGTTAGTTAGTAGAGTTTTTCCTTTCTAGCTCTAAATTTCTGGTGCTTCCGTATTTCTCGCCTATGTTCATCTTCTGCGTGCGCGCGAGAGGAAATTCTTTAATTAAAACCACGTATAGGTAAACAGTTAAAAGATGGTTGGCGAGTTATGAGTATAAAATCTTATTCAAAAGTGTTGGGTATAGTTGGGAAACCCAACACGGGAAAATCAACATTCTTTAGCGCCACAACCCTCGCACCAGCCAAGATTGCAAGCCATCCATTCACGACAATAAAGCCAAACAGAGGAATTGGATACGTTCGAACCCCATGCGTATGCAAAGAATTCAATGTCCAAGATAATCCAGTCAACTCCCTGTGCCTCGACGGGATAAGACTTATCCCGGTCGAACTAATCGATTGTGCAGGCCTTGTGCCAGGTGCGTGGCAAGGAAGAGGTTTGGGAAACCAGTTTCTAGACGAAATTAGGAAGGCAGACGCTTTAATCCACATAGTTGATGCTTCTGGTGGAACGGATTCTGAAGGAAAAGTATGCAAACCGGGTGAACATGACCCATTGGAGGATGTGCGATTTCTGGAGCATGAAATAACCATGTGGATGGCAAACATACTTAAAAGAGACTGGCCTAAAATCGCCAGAACCGTGGAAGCCGAAAAAAAAGAGAACATCTTCTCTCTGCTGGAAGAAAGGTTAAGCGGCTTGGCAATAAAAAGAAGTCACATATCTGAGGCAATAAGAAGAACAGGGTTAAATGCTGATAACCCTACAACTTGGAGCGAAGACGACTTTCTAAGACTCGTGGATACTCTAAGGCAAATCTCCAAACCGATGCTAATAGCGGCAAACAAAATAGACGTACCAACAACTGAAGAAAACCTAGAAAGACTGCAAAAGTTGAATTATCTTGTGACACCTTGCTGCGCAGAAGCCGAACTTGCCTTAAGGAGAGCAACCGAGAAAAAGCTAATAGATTACAGGCTTGGAGACTGCAACTTCAAAACAAACAAACCGGAGCAACTGAATCAAAACCAAACTAGAGCATTGGAAACCATAAGAGAGAAAATTCTACTTAAATTTGGCTCAACAGGCGTTCAAGAAGCAATAAACGCAGCTTTCTTCAAGCTTCTAAGCATGATTACCGTTTATCCCGTTGAAGACCTAGAACATTTGGCAGACCATGAAGGAAGAGTTCTTCCAGACGCCTACCTTGTACCATATGGAACAACAGCACGCCAACTCGCTTATATAATTCACACAGAACTCGGGGAAAGTTTCATCTACGCAACAGAAGCAAGAGCGAAAAAAAGAGTGGGAGAAGACTACACACTTAAAGACAGAGACGTCATCTCAATCGTAAGCGCCAAAAAAAGAGCCTAAGTCACTATTGACCAAAACGCCTCTTACGCCTTTGAAAGGTCCTAACAGCCCGTAAGAGGTCAATAAATCGAAAGCCTGGCCAATAAACGTCTAAAAAGCATAATTCACTATATGCGGACTGCCACAACAAAAAGCCGCTTAATCTTTCCTCTCCAGAAGTTCTAATAATTAGGTCGGGGTCCTGTTTTGACATATGCGATGTGTACAAATATTTCTCAAATACTTGTTCATCGATTTCCTCAGGACCCAGCTCTCCCTCATGCACTCTTTCCGCAATCTTCTTGGCAGCATCCACGATTTCCGCTCTCCCACCATAGGCAAGCGCAAGATTCAAAAAATGATCATCATAACCTTGTGTCGCATTTTCCACATCCATTATGAGTTGCTGCAGATCTTTTGGCAGCAGGCTTAGCCTGCCTATGACTTTTACGTGAACCTTATTCTTGTGTATGCGTTCATCTGTCAAGATTTTCTCAAACTCCTCTTTTGCAATTCGCATGATTTCTTCAACCTCATTATTTGAGCGGCGGAAGTTTTCTGTGGAAAAGGCGTAAAGCGTTATAGATTTAACGCTGAGTTTCAGGCACCAGCCGAGAAGGTCATCAACTTTTTCGGCGCCTTTTTCATGGCCAAACCACGGGTTTAGAGCCTTTTCAGACGCCCACCTTCGATTTCCATCTAGGATTATCGCTATATGATCTGGCTTAACACCGTTCTTAACTTGATACCACAGCCACTTTTCATAAAGCTTGTATGCTCCAATAGCTGAAAGGAATCCTTTAAGCATCTGTCAGTCAAACCTCGCGTCTTTAAGTGCGTTTACACATGGGCAATTACGTTCACTGGGTAAAGTCTTAATGGTTTCAATTAAAATTTGCTGTATTTTAGGAAGGACGCTTTTTGAAATTTTGGAAACATCAAGGGCTGTTAATCGTTTTTGCACGCCAGCGGCCATGTTTGAAACGTAGCAGATAGATGCGTAACACATTTCAAGTTCCCGTGCAAGCACTGATTCTGGAATACCGGTCATTCCAACAACATCGCAGCCCAAACGCCTAAACATCTTGATCTCTGCATGAGTTTCGTAACGGGGTCCCTCAGTGCAGACGATTACAGCTTTGTCCCAAACATGAAATCCAAGTTTTTTCGCTGTTTCAATTAACAGTTTACGAATTTCCGGACAGTACGGCTGAGAGACGTCAATATGAGTCACTGGAGCTTCGTCGTAAAAGGTTGCTGAGCGAAGCTTTGTGAAATCAACAAAATCGTGGGGAACAACAATGTCGCTGGGTTTAAAGTTAAGGTTTATCGCACCCACGGCGTTCGTAGCTAATATTCTCTGTACGCCCAGTTCATATAACGCGTAAATGTTTGCCCTATAATTTATCTTATGCGGAGGAACAGAATGATCTGGACCATGTCTTGGCAGAAAAACTACGTTTTTACCACTTATTTTTCCAATATGGAGAGGTGGTGGTATTCCGTATGGCGTTCCTAAACGTAATTGTCTAGCATTTTCAAGCAAATTTTCGAAACCAGTTCCGCCGATAATTGCAATTTTAACTTTCTTCAACTTCTTCAAGTTGTTCTTCGGTCTCCTTGAAAAATCCTCTTGCAGATCTATGTATGACGAGAATGACTAGAGTGGAGGCTATTCCTATTAAGATGCCGATGATTATGGAGAAGATCAGTTTATCGGTAGCCGCTGTTTCAGGGTTGATTAGCACTGCTGAAGTTCCGTCGAGAATCCATCTGGACCATCCAATCAAAACTATTAAGGCGGCATTGCGCAGTAGTTTGATGTCATGTTCAAAATACAAGCGGATAGCTGATCCCAGTAGCACAACGCAAATGCCTACCACTATGAGGTCCATGGAGCCATGAATGAAATAGCCGGCAATTTGTGGTAGAATGCTAAGCCACCCACCGACATCTTCAGGTGTGGTGATGTTTCCGACGAACGTTGTAGCGCTTGTTGATCCTAGATAAATGCTAACCACTATGCACAATACTCCAGCAATCTTGGAAAAATTTGAAATTTGTACTGGAAGGGGTGGCGGGGAATACTCCTTTATCCATTGATAGAATTTTTTGGCTGTTTTGTCGACTCCGAATCCTTTTATGAGCATGAACACGCTTAGAACGAAGATGAAAGCTATCCAATATTGGTAAAGCAGATTAAAAATTGAGAGAATGCCCAAGATTAGAAAAAGTAGTCCAGGTACTCCCAATGCAATGCGGGAGTAACGTGGATTCTCCATTATCATTTTCATGTATCGTGTGAACAAGGCGGCTGTTTCCTCGATTGATTTGCTGTGCTTCATCACTATTCTTCTAACAGATAAAACAGGTACTCTTGACTCTATAAGTGGCAGGACAGCCTCGTCTGAATATCCGTCTGTCACCAAAATAACCTCACCTGCTGGAAAAGAACTCAGCAAATCACTCAGTTGAGCAACTATTTTTCTGTCGGCGCCCACTCCTCCAAGTTCGGAACCACAGATTGTCGCTATTTCGAAAACTTCGTGAGGTTTACTTTCATCTTGCAATCGATCGTAAACGCGCACAGCCTCGAACATTGCATTTGCGTCTGGTTCCTCAGGGTCTCGTAAAGCTAAGGCTACAGCGGCGTTGAGGCTTTCTTCTCTTCCTATGACGGGAGTTTTGATCTCTGCTTTTGTTCCTAAATCATTGTCTCTGTCAACGCACAAGATGAGGATTCTTTTTTGTTCCTTCTCTTCTGCTGTCATCTTGTTCTCTTTTCTCCAGTATAATTTATGTATTGTCTCTTTAATCTTGCGTTGTTTTTCCCTTCTCTGTGAGGATTTTGAATTCCTCCCACGTTATTTTCTCTCCTTGCTTCAGTTTTTCTTTTGCCTCTTTTCTGATCTTTCTCTTTAGAGCATCTTCGCTTTTCTTTTTTTCTTTCTCTTCTTTCTCTCGAATTTCTTGTCTTAACAGTTTTATTTGGCTTAGAATTGTCGTTATTCCTTGTTGAATAGGCTTTGTCTTTTGTCTTGTTATTAGAAGGCTTTGATGCATGTTATCTGCTTCCATTTTGAGTTCGCTGACTTCATTGATTTTCTCAAGCATTTTATTGTGTATTTCTTGGCTTTTCTGTGCTATTTCTGTTAGTTTTTGGTGATAGAACTTGTTTTTGGTTTCCATGGCTTTTAATTCAGTTTGCAACTCAAGCATTTCTTGATGCGTCATTTCAAGTTTCTTGTGAATGTTCACTTGAGTTTCGAGTTTCCCAACTTGGTCAACAAGTTCTTTTTCTTCACGTAGATTTAAGGACGTTGTTTGAATCTCCCATTCTATTTCATCTAGCTTTTTCTGCAAAGTTTGGAGGCTTTTTGAGGGCTTTTTCTTGGCTAAGACTTTGATTTGTTGATTTGGTTTCTTCATTTCCTCGATTCTTTCATGGATTTCGGTTTTTGTTTTTCCGCGTAGCTGCTTCAATTCCCTGACTTCTGTGTTTAATTCATCTCTTTCACTTCTCAGTTCACTTATTTCAGTGCGTAACTTCTTAACCTGTTCATTAAGCTTGTTTCTTTTTAGTACCCATTTTCTTGCTTCGATATTCAGCCTGTTTCTCTGTTCTTTCAAAACTGAAAGCTTTTCTTGCAGTTCCTCGATTTTCTGAGTCTTGTCCTTCAACTATTTTTTCCTCTTTTGCTTTGTCCATTCTAGAATTGTTTGAATTAATTTTGCCCCGTTTTTTGATGTGAAAAATTGTAGATTCCAGTCTTCCTTAAGCCTCCACCGCTCTACCAAGCTATTCTTAGCTCTTTTAAGGATCGGTTCTTTGTAGATGAGTATTCCCCTTCTTTGCCATTGTGGGGTTTTAGCTAAATTCACACCCTGCTTAAACATCATTTCGTGGAATTCCTTAGCTTTTAAACCTTTAAGTTTTTTACCTATTTCTGCGTGCCGATTAGAGTTAGACGACGGAAGGTGTTTTCAGGCTTACACCTCTTCATCTTAGTACGTTTATGGTGTTTCTCCGTAGTGCATAGCTGCGTAGCCACCTGCCTGCGGCTGTCATCTGCTCAATCTTCCAGCGGCAGTGTCAGCTACCATGTTTGGGGGCATTAAAATTTAATCCAACCAACCAAAAGCATGGGAGGCAACAGAAAGGCAGGAACTTGACGCGATAGTAAAACTAGCCATTGCACATCATAACGCATCGTATGTTCCGAACTCAGGATATAAAATCTCATTTGTACATGACTGAATTTATTGTAGCGCGCATGAGTGAATAAGTTAGCAGATGAGGGCAATAGACTTTTCATGAAGATACTATGCGATTACATTGAAAGTAGAGCGCGTGTACTGAAAAAAATAGGGGGGGTATGCGCTATTGGTTGAAAAACTCTGCAATAGGACGTTAGACATAGAAGCGAGCGCCCTTACTCTAAGATGATTCTTGCATCTACTGTTTTTGCTCCCTTTTCATAAACCATTATTGGGTTTAAGTCAAGCTCCTTAATCTCTTGGTGCTCCATAACAAGCCTTGAAGTATTTAGCAAAATTTCAACTATGGCTTCTATGTCCGCTGGTGGAGCATTTCTATACCCTTTCAGCAGCGGATAAGCCTTAACTGCAGTAATCATTTCTCGGGCTTCATCCTCTGTTACAGGCGCTATTCGAAAAGTCACATCCTTCAAAATCTCCACAAAAATCCCGCCCAACCCAAACATAAGTGTAGGACCAAATTGCGGATCTTTAGTTGCGCCTACAATGATTTCAGTTGATTGAGGAGCCATTTCCTGAACTAACATGCCAACTATTTTCGCGTTTGGCTTATGCTTTTTGACTTTATCCATTATTTGCTTGTAAGCATTTTGAACATCATTTGCATCTTTTAGATCAACCACAACGCCGCCCACATCCGACTTGTGAATAATGTCAGGCGAAACGATTTTGAGGACCACTGGGTACCCGACTTTCTCCGCAAACTTGACAGCGTCTGTGCCATTTTTCGCCACTTTGAAATCGGTAACTGGGATTCCATATTCAACGCATACTGTTTTAGCTTCTGGTTCAAGCAAAATTTTTCGTCC
>JAOZHM010000202.1 GCA_026014845.1 Candidatus Bathyarchaeota archaeon | reverse complement strand
TTCAAATTCGTAAGAGCTCTGGTCAGTCGTAGCCTTTTTTAGTGATTGTCGCGCGTTGCTGACTTCTCTTTCGCGGTGATTAGAAGCAGTCCTGAAGCTGTAAACCCTATTAAGGTTCCGTAAATGAACGTTGTTTCTGGACGTATATCCTATAGGAACCTGGCAACCAAGCTCGCATGTTAAGTTCTTATGTAAATCTTTTTTACATTTAACAAGCCTTGTCCATTATGGTCAATTGGTATGTTCCAGCATCTTTAGAAATGTCTTTGGCTGCGCTTTCGGAGTATATGCTGTCTATTGCGTTTTTCATGTATGTTAACACTATGTTTGAAGCTTTTTTGATGGCTTGTATGTCAATTTTTGTGTTTTTCTCGTTTGGGTTTGGACAGTTTTCTTGTTTTTTGATGATGAAGGAATGGTGTACAAGCGTGTAGGCTGTTAAGGCTCCTAGAAGATTCATGAATATGTCTGCTACTCCATTCCAGAAGAAGACGTTTATTACTCGTGGAGTGAAGTTTTCAACAATCTCTTCTAGTCCTTCCCAAACGAATCCTACGAAGATGCTTGAGTAGCATATGAATGGAAGTTCTGCGTTTGTCTCGAAAAGTGAAATTTGATGACTGAGCTTTGCTGAGCCGAATATTGTTAAGGTCTTGCTGTATGATATGTAGCTTGTGAATGTTCTGTAGGCTTTGATTGCAAATAAGCCTATTCCGAAGCCGCTGATGTAATGTTCAACGAAGTCTAAGCTAGGAATTATGTGATATAGTGGTATGAAGGGGGCGCCGAGTATGGTATGGGAAGAAAGGGCTAAGCTGACGAGGGCGATGACTTTGGTGTCTGAAAGGGCTTCTTGTATTGTGTTGATTATGCTTCCTAGAAGACCTTTTGAAGTGTCTTTGTGTTTGTTGATTAGTTCGGATGCGATTCCGAACAATATGGAGTATAGAAGGTAGGATGTGAAACAGACGGCAGTCCAGTAAATGTCTCCTTTAAGAGCACGAGCGACTCCAACCAGCAAGATGATTGTTTTAGTTGCGTCTAGTAATATTGCACTTTTGACATCCTTTGTTTTACCGTTTTTTATTCGCAGAAAGACTTGACCGCCTGGCAACATTTTTATAAGGACTCTCTTGGAACTGCTGGTTTTTCTGATGTTTGAGGATTGGGTTTTGTTCTTTACCTTGAGGTTTCCCTCGAATATGTAGTCTTTGATGGATGCGTATTCTTTTGTTAGTGTTTTAGCTGCCTCTTGAGGTAGACCCATTTTTGAAAGTTTTTGGCTGAATATTTTGTTTGCTTTGTTGACTGTTTTGTTTATGGGTAGCCATGTTGTGATGAATTTGTATATGATTGTTGGGACGAGGATTAGGCTTACAAAAAAGTTGTGAATGCCTATGCGAATGTTTGCTTTGTTCATGTGTCGCATCTCTTTTCCATGGCTAAATTGAACTTTATCCTTTTTTTTCTTTTGTAGTTTGTTGGTTACGTTGTAAGTAGTTAAGCTTAAGGGTTTTTATATGACATAGGAATCTTTTTGGAAGATAGGAGTGTTTAGCGAGTGTCGATTGCGCAGTTGAATCCTGAACAGGTGGGAATGCTGATGGAAGTGGTCAAGGTTGTTGTAATTTTGGCAGCGACTTTCATGGTGGCGAAGATAGTTTCTAAAGTTCTTGGTAAGGTTTTTAAGAAGATGCCTTTTCCTGAGGGGATAGAGCGTGGGATTGTTCGCGTTTCTAAATATTTGGTTTATATTATTGGTTTGTTTGTTGTGGTTGGTTTTTTGGGTGTTGATTTGACTTCGCTTGTTTTGGGTTTGGGTGCGTTTAGCATAGCGATAAGTTTTGCGACTAGTAATATAATTCAGAACTTGGTTTCTGGGCTTATTGTGATGAGTGAGAAGGCTTTTGAGATCGGGGATGTTATTCAGATTCGTGTTGGTGGTAAGGAGTATCGTGGTAGGGTGGCTAAGATTGGGATTAGGTCTGCAGTGTTAGAGATTGAAGACGGCAATACTGTGTTTATACCGAACTCTTTGTTTATCTCTACACCACTGGTGAAGATAGAAGACAAATCTGCAAAAGAAACCCAAACCTAAAACACAATGAGAATTCATGATTCAAATCAAGTTATTGGCACTTTTTTCAACCAATAGCGGATACCCCCCCTATTTTTTGTTGTATTGTGGAAAATGCGCGCGCTTTCTGACAAGATTTGACAAAGCGCATTACAATCACTCTGTATGGTTTGGTCAGGCAAATAAAGCGCTAGGGAAAAAAGCAGAAGCAAAAAGGAGTTTTGAAAAAGCCCTAAAAATATGCGCAAATGACCCCAATTGGCCAAGGGAATCTATGAAGCATATTATTGTATGAATTAAAGATGGCATTGAAAGCTGCAAATAAGAGAGATTCCAACTTAATGTTTGTGGCCGTCATACCTTAAGTGAAAGGTGTCTTGATTCCTTACGGTAAGGCTGTAGTCTAGATTGGACTACCAGCCCAGTGGAGATATCTCCCGCAACATCTCTCTTTTTTGCTTCCTATCTCTTGGTGCCCCCTCTAATAGCCCAAATAAGCGTTACCTAAAAGACTCACAAAGAGATTCTCAAAAATGCACAAAAAAATGAAAACCAAATGGGGAAGCTACAGCACAAAAGAAAACCTAACAATCAACACTCTACTAAAATATCTTCCCAACAAACTAATCGAATACGTAACCCTCCACGAAATGACCCATTCACAAGAAAGAAAACACAACAAAAGATTCTGGAAAATAATCAGCAAAAAAATCAAAGAACACCAAAAAAGAGAAAGACCTACTCGTCTACTGGGTCCTCGTTCAAACACTAACCCTAAGCAATTAGCACCAAGTCTTACTTCGAAACCTCAGTTTCAGAGAAGCGCGGAGCAACAATCAGATCTTCAGAAACAACCGTCGACGTAGATGACATTTCCTTCAATTCCTTGATTCGCTTGTTCACTGTTGCGTACAGTTTTGTTTTCAAATCGAAACTGTCAGGGGCGATGTTGCTGATTCTCTTCGCCAACTCAGAATCCACAATGACACCCTTAATCCAATTCTCAAAATCTTTCCGCTTCAAATGAAAAACCAAAGACGACCACCGAACAGTATTAATCTTGTCACGAAAATCAACCAAACTCGTAGCAATACACCCAACAGGCTTTCCCACCTCTTCATAGAAGTAAAAAGCCTCATCACGAGGAACAGTTCTCAAAATCTTCTTAACTTCCGATTGCGAAAGCTTCGCGTTCACGTTCCTTACGGACGTTTCCTTGTTGACGTTCGTTACGGACGTTTCCTGATTTTTCTTTTTACGGGAGAACATTTTAAATCGATTCGATTTAGATTCCGATACAAATATGCTTTATGAACCCACAATCCACATTCACAAGCGAAACCTTTTATTCCAGCCGAAAACTTATTTTCGCAAACATCCAAAAGATGATGAAACATGGCTCTACACAAAGGAGATTTCATACTCATAGACCAGACAGGAAAAGTGAAAGAAACAGGCAAGGTATTCGACACAACCATAGAAGAAACAGCAAAAAAAGAACACCTATACAAAGAAGGCGAAATCTACGAACCAAAACTAGTAGTAATCGGCGAAGGATGGGTTCTCAAAACACTAGACGAAAGCCTAACAACAATAGAAATCACAAAAAAAACACCCATAGAAATACCACCAAAAAAAGCCTTCGGAGAAAGAGACCCAGAAAAAATCAAACGTGTCTCACTAAGAAACCTAACAGCCAAAGGAATAACCCCAAACCTCGGAAAGCGAGTCGAATACAACGGAAAAATGGCAACCGTACGAACCATAGGCGCCGGACGCGTCCTATTAGACTTCAACCCACCACTAGCCGGAAAAACCCTAATCTACGAAGTAACCATTCAGAAAAAACTCACAACAAAAAAACAAAAAATAGCAGCCCTAATCCGCCGCAGAATACCAGCCGTAGAAAAAAACAAATTCAAATTCACCACCAAACAAAAAACGGTCAACATAGAAATGCCTGAAGACGCATTCTACATAGAAGGAATCCAAGTGGCAAAGAGAGGCATAGCCATAGACATCCAAAAGTTCTTCCCGAAAACAACAACAGTCAAATTCGTCGAAACATTCAAAACAGAAACCACGCCCCCAACAACCACCTAACCAATAACGCCTAGAGTGACACATCATGAAAATGATATTCCTAGGTCCACCCGGCGCCGGCAAAGGAACCTACGCCTCAAGACTAACCCCAATCCTCGAGACCCCGCACATATCTACTGGCAACATTGTACGAGACGAAATAAAAGCTCAAACAGAACTTGGAAAGACAATAAGAGAATACAGCGACAAAGGAGAACTAGTTCCCGACGAAATCATCATTAAGCTTCTAGCAAAGACGTTGAGGAAGCCTGACTACGAGAGGGGCTTCATACTTGACGGCTTTCCCAGAACTATAAAACAGGCAGAAGCCTTAGACAAAATATCAAAGATCGATCTCGTCATAAACCTAAATGTCCCAGATGAAATCATAATCAAACGCTTATCAAACAGACTTACTTGCGAAAAATGTGGAACCATATACAACAAGTTAACGCTGAAACCCAAAAAAGACAACATTTGCGACGAATGTGGCGGCCAGCTTTACCAAAGAGAAGACGACAAACCAGAAGTCATACAGGAGCGCCTAAACGTCTACAAAAAGAAAACCGAACCACTAATAGAATACTACAGAAAAAAAGATCTGTTAAAGAACGTTCACTGCAACGACCTGATGACACCGCCTGAAGTAATAGTCGAAAAAATAAAGTTGATGATCAATAGTGTCAAAAACACAAGCCGTTCCTAAAAATTCGTTCACTCTCATAAATCCTCTTTCAGACAACACGTGTCATTCTCGCCAGTCCTTCGTAATCTTCACGGTTCAGATTCAACTTGTTAAGGATCGTGTATCGTTCAGGCCTTATAGTCGGAGCCATTTCTAAAGCCTTTACTATGTCTTCTTTTTCCACACCAAGCTCATCCGCGTTTGTCGGAGCACCCA
>JAOZHM010000201.1 GCA_026014845.1 Candidatus Bathyarchaeota archaeon | reverse complement strand
CCTGAAATAGCAAACCTTGAAAAAGAGATTCTAGAGGCCGTGAACATGACTGGGATTGGACCGATGGGTCTTGGCGGAAAAATCACAGTTTTAAGCGTAAACATAGACTATGCTTATAGGCATCCAGCGTCCTATCCGGCGGCTGTTGCATTCAATTGTTGGGCTGCGAGAAGAGCTACCGCAAGATTAAGTGCAGATGGAACGGTTGAATATTTAACGCATAGAGTTTGATGGGAGGGAGAAAAATGGCTGTTTACAAATTTAAGACTCCAATATCGGAGGAGGAAATACGTAAACTAAGGGTAAATGACGTGTTATACGTAAGTGGAACGATGTTTACTGCAAGGGATCAAGCTCACAAGAGAGCCTTAGAGTATTTCAGGCAGGGTAAGCCTTTGCCACTGAGCTTAGAAGGATTAGCTGTTTTCCACTGCGGTCCAATAGTGAAGAAAAAAGAAGACCGATGGACCATCGTTGCAGCAGGTCCAACAACAAGCACTCGAATGGAGATTTTCGAGGACGAGTTCATAAAGAACTTTAAAGTTAGGGTAATAATTGGCAAGGGTGGAATGGGAAAAAGAACAACAGAAGCCATGGCAAAGTACGGTGCTGTTTACGGAGCCTTCACTGGCGGAGCTGCAATACTGGCTGCAAAAGCCATAAAAAGCGTGAAGAACGTTGAGTGGCTTGACTTGGGAATGCCTGAAGCCATGTGGATTCTAGAGGTTGAAGAATTCGGTCCGCTAGCAATTGCCATTGACTGTCATGGAAACAACCTTTTCGAAGACGTCAAAAGGAAGGTTGAAGAAAACAAGCAGAAAATCTATCAGAAACTTGGCTTGTCGCCATAGTCAGGCCACCCTTTTTCTGTACCGTCAACTGTGCATAAAAAAAGAGGGAGAGGGATTCCGGCTTCGACTTTCCTAGCCGAATTTGAAAACGAAAGTTCTGTTGAGTATCCGTGTAAGTTGGAAATAATGCTGAACAGCCTCTTGCTTACAGCGACATGATTTGTGACTTTTGAGGCTTTGGAGAGTTAGTGTCTTTTTCGCCTCTCCCAATAAGACAGTGATTGAGGAATTATACAAAAATTGTGAACACAGAAATTGCATAAGTGGTTTTGTGGGAATGTGGAAACTTTGAGGGTCTGTTTGCACCCTTTAAGCATTAAAATAAGCGTAAATCGTGATTGATGAATGGATAAAGAGTAAGGCAAAAAGTGAGCTTCAGATCCAGAAGAGAATAATATGTCTTTAAATTGTTATGTTTGCTTTTTGATATATAGTTTAGATTTTGTTTATTGTGTCAGAAGATTTAATATTACATTTCACATCCCATTTGAACGGGGCCAGAATCATGCTCAAAAATTTTAGAGACAAAATAGCCCTTTCCGGAATAGCCGTGTTAATGATAGGTGTAATACTGCTGATCTTCACTTTCATAAGTGCCTATGGATTTCTAACCGAGAGCCTATCGATAATTGCTTCTGAGGATTTGATGCAGACTTTCGGTGTAGCATTGGCTCCTTTGATTGCAACGTGCATACGCATAATGTATCTCGGAGTTATGGGGTGGATGAGTTCACTCCTAACCATTAGAGGCATAACGATAATCGCCCATGCACCAAAGACGCAAAGGATTGTCCAGCAGAAACGAGTGTTAACCAAGCCAGCTCCTCAAAAGGGGAAAGTTGAACAACCGAAAGAAGAGATTAAACCAAAGGAAGAGATTAAGACGCCAGAGCCGGAGATCGTAGTCATACCGCCAGAGCAGGCTTCACAGGTGCAACCGCAGCCGTCACAAGAGCAACAGCAAGAAAACAACTCTTCGCAACAACCACCCAGTTCTTGAAATGCATACAAACGCCCGGAAAATGGGTGACCATGAGAATTCCGATTCGAATGATAAGCATAACTACAACAATTTTCTGGATATTCCTAATTGTTTTTTTGGTTTCTGCAGTTTATTCCGCTAAAGATATTCGGTTTGATTTCGGAGGACCGCAAATAGGCTTAACTTCAGACAATAAAATACTCTTTTCTCTGCCGATAACAATTGATAACAAGGGCTACTATAACATAGGCTGCTTCAATGTGACAACGGAAATCTTAGATAAAGAAGGCTTCATGATCACACGAACATCCACGTTTATTCCTGTCATAGAAAAAAACAGACGGGTAATGGCAACTCACAACGTTACGATAGACATCAATGATTTGCAAAACAGCCAGGACTATTTATTCAATGACACGGAACTGGAAGTGCGTGAAACTGTTAGCATCAAACTTGCTGAGGTTATTCCAGTTCAAGCGTCAACAAATCTTTCCATGCCTTGGGGTGCACCCCTATACAACTTCACGCTGGGAGAAATTGAATATGCTGGATTTAACGGAACCCATATGACAGCCACTATTCCAATAAATTTTGAAAATCACGCCTCCTTTGACTTGACTGGCAACATCCAAATATGCATGTACAACAGCACCAACATCCTAGTGAGTAAAGGACAAACAACAATTGAAACTCCGCAGAATACGCAATACCATGGGCACATTGAGCTTAACGTTCCAATAATAGGAATAACTGAAAACGGACATTTCGAAGTATATTTCTTAACTCCGCTCTTTGAGTTTGGACCTTTGGTGATTCCTTATGACTGAAGAAAAAAGGGACTCAAATAAGCGTCTTCAAGAATTCATTCGTAAAGCGTTAAAAGCAACTATAAAAGGCGTACTTTTCTACGGAATATACTTTGTTTTATCAATGTTTTTGGCTCCAGTTCCAGAGATAGTTCCAGGTTTTCAACAGATGATTGAAGTTTTTGTTATGGTTTACATCTTTCTGATGATTATTGGGGAACTTACTGCGGGAACGATTTTTCATCACTTTTTTAACGGTACAAAGGCGTTATTCGTGATTCTTTACTTAGTCTTCTCGTTGAACGGTGGGATAGTGGGCACAACCGTCCAAAACGTAAATTTGATTATTGATCTTCGTTTGTTTTTGGCGGTTGCTATGCTTCTTGGCTTGTTGGGATTTGCAAAGTCTGTGCTTCAAGCAATAAACTTCCTAAACGAAAAAACAGAACACGTACACTTCTAAATTCTCTTAGCCTTGAGGTTGAAAGTCCGTATCAGCAGGGTTAGGAATGATTGTCTAGATGCAGTTAAAATTATCCTGAATAAACATTCGTCTGTCGAAGAATAGATGCTATAATGTAGGTATGATCTCAACAATTCCACTGATTATAAATTGCACGGCTATAGCCAACACAATTATCGACATGAGCCTCGTTACGACGTGAAGACCTTCTTCACCCAGAAACTTGAATATTCTAGGCGCATACGTCATCCCCAAATAGGACACCACCACTCCAGCGAAAATTGCAGCGAAGACAAGAGAAGCCTCCAGTAGGCTGCTTGCCTCAGAAACAAGAAGTATCACCGCCATAATTGTTCCAGGCCCAGCCGTGAGAGGAAACGCAAGCGGAACTACGGCAATATTCTCCAGTTCTTCCCCAGAAAATTCTTTCTTTTTAGGATTAAGCATTGAAAATGCACTTGTAACTAAAAGGATGCCCCCTGCGATCTTGAATGCGGCAAGTGTTATGTTGAAGATTAAGAAGAGAAGCTGTCCTGTAAAAGCAAAGAACGCCAAGACAATAAAGGATATTTTCACGGACTTTGCAATAACCTTGCGACGTTCCTCTGAGTTCATGTCTCTGGTCAGAGCGATGTAAATCGCCACGGTGCTTGTAGGGTTCATTACGGCAATGATGGATGTTATTGCTACGAGTGCAAACTCT
>JAOZHM010000200.1 GCA_026014845.1 Candidatus Bathyarchaeota archaeon | reverse complement strand
TTCACAAGAGGGCGAAGCTGAAGACCGGGTTGTCGCCGGTTCAAACCCGGCCCTCGGCACTACGGATCTGCGACAACTTGGCTTTTTTTCTTCTGCCAAAACCTTAAGCATAAGCGTGTGTGTTAAGAGAACATATCAGAGGGTTTTCCGTGAAGACAGAGCTTGAGAAGATAGTGAAGGATGAACTTTCGGGACAAGTTGCTAAATCTTATGTTGCCCAAATTACTCGTTTCCACCGAGTCCAAGCCTCTACAATGTTCCACGAAGCTGCGGAATACGTTAGAGACATACTACACAGTATCGGCCTCAAGGATGCTAAAATCGAGCAATTTACATCCGACGGTGCTGCAAAATATTGGACTTGGACTTCTCCGGTTGGCTGGGAAGTCAAGACCGCCGAACTCTACTTGGTTGAACCTGAAAGGAAGTTAATCGTTAGATATGAAGACGTGCCCACGTGTCTCCACACTTACAGCAATTCCACACCATCCGAAGGCATAACAGCCGAGCTGGTTGATGTAGGGGAAGGAACCAAACCTGAACATTATGAAGGAAAAGATGTAAAGGGCAAGTTCGTTTTGGCAACAGGTCGAGCGAAACGGGTTCATGAACAAGCAGTTTACAAGTATGGTGCTGCCGCCGTCGTCACAGACTCCATAACATACGAAATGAGAAACGTCAGAGAAAGCGTTGATATACCCGACGCTCACGCCTACCAATCCATCTGGCCCACAAAAGAAGAATTAGACAAGGTTACCTTTGGCTTTTCCCTAAGCAAGCGACAGGGAAACCATCTTCGAGCGTTGCTTAAAGACCAAAAGCCCGTGATACTAAAGGCTAAGGTAGACGCAAAACTGTTTCCAAGCAACCTAGACGTAGTAACAGCCACAATCCAAGGAAGCTCAAAATCAGATGAAGAGATCTTTTTAATCGCTCACCTTTGCCACCCGAAACCGAGCGCCAACGACAACGCTTCTGGAAGCGGCTTACTCTTAGAAGTCGCCCGTACCATACAAACACTCATAAATTCTGATGCAATCGAAAAGCCAGCAAGAACGATAAGGTTTCTGTGGGTACCCGAAACTTTCGGTACTATTGCTTATCTGTATCATCATGAAGACTTGGTGTCCAAGCTGATTGCAGGGATGAACCTTGATATGGTGGGGCAAAATCAAGAGCTTTGCAGATCTACGCTCAACTTAGACAAGACGCCGGATTCTAATCCATCATACCTTAACGATTACGTTTTCAATCTCATTGAGTGTTCAGTAGAAGAATTCGATCATAAGACACCCTTCGGTTCAGCATCTACATTTCGGTATTCCATTAACACATTCAGCGGCGGAAGCGACCATGCAGAGTTCAACGACTCAACGTTTCGAGTGCCATGTATTATGCTTATTCAGTGGCCAGACCTATACTACCATACTAGCCTGGATTCAATTGACAAGGTCAGCGAAAACAGTCTAAAACGTGTCGGCTGGATAGCTACAGTTGCAGCCTTAACCCTTGCCAACGCCACAGTTGAGGATGCAATTTTCATGGCGAACTTGGCGAGGTGGGGAGGAATTTCAAGATTACAGACAGCAAGCAAAGAAGCCACAGCTCTGCTCCAGAAGGCGAATAGCCTAAACTCCGAGTTACCAGAGAAATTTACTACAATTGCACTCGACTACAAAGATAAGATGGAGCATATAGTTTCCCGTGAAAAAAGGGCAATAGAGTCAGTAAAAAGGTTAGGGAACAGTTCTGAATTGGAAGAACTCATGGCAAGATTCGTGGAAGACATAGATCACTGTGGTCAGCTTGAAATTGCACGATTCGAAGAAAACTTGGTTCATGCCATAAAAACAGCAGGAGTCGTTCTTCCTGCACAATTAGAGGAAACAGAGGCGGCAAAAAAATCGAAAAACTTAATCCCAAAACGATTGTTCAAAGGCACCCTTAATTCGGACATTCTGAAGAGAGAATTGGGCGAAAAAGAATATGAGTGGTATGAGGAGATCATAAAGAAAGACAAAGATTTCACAAGGAAGATATATGAGATCCTCAATTTTATGGACGGAAAACGCACTGTTTACGACATCGCAAAAGCAGTATCAGCAGAATACAGTAAAACCAGTCTGGAACATGTACTGAAGTTCA
Organism: Candidatus Bathyarchaeota archaeon; assembly: GCA_026014845.1. Taxonomy (GTDB): domain Archaea; phylum Thermoproteota; class Bathyarchaeia; order Bathyarchaeales; family Bathycorpusculaceae; genus SOJA01. Next base: position 2,918 of record JAOZHM010000200.1, on the reverse strand, counting down.
TGCACGACCTTGAGAAAGTAAATCTCGTTTCTTTTCAATAGTTGAACACACTTACATATCAGGGTGCTTCGAAGCATTTGGAGTATCCTAACGTGTCCAAGTGCAAAGATCAAAAAGACTTTCTTCTCTACCTGTAGAAAAAAAAGGAGTTTGCAGGTGATATCTCCATTTGTCTTAGGTTGAAACCCGGCCCTCGGCATCATTTTCACTTTTTAGACTAAGAGGTAAAGTAGTATTGCTGTTGCAAATGAAATCGCCAAAGAGGGTATGAAGTACTTATAGATTTTGCCGAGTGAACATTGGAAGTAATCGGCAGTTAACACTAGGCAGAGGTGAGTTGGCGCTATTATGTATCCAAGGTAACTGCTTATGTAAAGCAACGCTGCACTATTAACAGTGAAATCCACTATTCCCTCCAGTATTGAGTAACTTATAGCTACTCCTCCCAATGGAGAACCAACAAAAAAGGCCAAAACAGCTGGAATAACTATCAACAATAAAAGATCGTCAACACTTCCATTAGCCACGAATACCCCGAAGATTTCAGAAAGTTCTGTTGCCTCAACTACGCTTCTCAGGAAAAACGCGCCGAAAGCCGCGAAGGGAATTCCGTAAGTCGCCCAGTTTCTGAAGGGTTTTTGGAAAACCTCGAAGCTTGGTCTAGCAATTACGACAAGAACTGCAACTCCCAGAAACGCTGCTATGGAAACATCAACACCTAAACCTACAACAGCTATTATTGTTGTCAGAATCGGTGAAAATGTAATCGCGAAACGTTTCAGCTCTGAACCCAAGTTCGTTTTGGAATCTTCTTTTCTTCGTCCTGTAGATGTTGTTTTCCACAATCCGATAAGGTAGCCAGCAATAATCATCGATATGACTATTGGAATTTGGCGTACAATGATGGCTGTCAGTGTTAATCCTGTGAGTTTTGCTGTGAGTATGAGGACTTGGCTTATGGGATAGACTGGAAATATTGTATGTCTAAACCAGACGTTTACATAGCTTTTCTTTTCGGCTTTCAGTCCGAGTTTGTCTGTTTCAGCTTCCACAAGCGGTGCCGACATTAATGCCCCGCCGGCGACTGGCAGAAGTCCTATTATTGCTGGAAGTATGCTGACTAAAAGTTTCGAATTTTTAATTATTCTGCTCAGGCTTTCACTTAAATCGTTAATGATCTTTGTTTCCTTGTAAAGTTGACTGATCAGCATTATTCCGAAGGATGCAAACACAACTGAAATTGTAGCCAAATCAATTGAGGTTTCATAAATTGTTATTGGAATTCTCTGCCAGTCAAGTGAAAGTAAAGCCAGAAGCAAGGCTGTTAAGTTCAAGGTTATTCCAAGATTCACACGCTTGTATACCATTACTCCGAGAAAACAGAACGAAACAATAACTGCAGTCACAGGATCAAGGAATTCCAAATGTCAAGCTTCCCCGCAATCATTTACCTTAGAAAAACCAAAATATACAACCGAACTCTTAATCCTTTCCTTTCAACAGAAAAGAAATTGAACGTGAGTAAATTGAAAAGAAAAGCTTTCATCTCAGGTCCAATCCAAGGCGTGGAGGCAGAGCAGTCTTATCGGCATGTTATTCGCGAAATCTGTATTCGTTGCGGTTATGAGCCTGTCGACCCTTGGCAACGGGAGAAAATCATATACAAGGGAACAGAACCAGGCTGGTGGACGAAGGGTCCAGCGGCTGGCTTCATAAGAAGGGATTTGGAAGACATACAAAAATGTGATGTTCTAATTGCTTATTTGCCGAGGCTTTCAGCTGGAACTTGCATGGAGCTTTTCTATGCTAAACTTAAAGGAAAGAAAACAATCTGCATATGTCGGATTGGGAATCCAAGTCCATGGATAATTGTTCACTCAGACACAATCTTGAAAGATATTGGCGAACTTGAAGCTGCGCTTAAACGTGAGCTTTGTTAAACCTTTTGGAAAAGGTTATGATTATCCTTTTCCTATCTGCTATCTAGGTTTGGAATAATTGCCTCGAAAAATAAGGTATGTTTGTCCCCGCTGCGGCGCGGTTCATTCTGTTGAAGATTACCAGAACAGTCTCTTTTGCAGAGAATGCGGAAGCTTCTTAAGAAAAAAACATGTTGTTGTTAAACAGCCTTCGAGGCAAGTTCAGAAAAAAGACAAATCTGGCATTGAAAGATTCTTTCCTTACGACGATTTTCGTCCTTTCCAACGTGATGCAATAGACTTCGTCTTTAACGTCATTAAGAACAGAAAGATTGGCTTGCTTTCTTCTCCATGCGGCACTGGCAAATCCATTTCCGTTTTGACAGCGTTTTTCATGGCTAAAGAGTTGAATGACTCTGTTGGGCGGCTTATTGCGCTGACCAGAACGCGGAATCAGCTTGAAATCTATTGTAGGGAGCTTAAGAGAATCAAGGAATATTCAGGCATTAACTTTGTTGCGTCTATTTTCAAGAGCAAGATGGGAATGTGTCCCCATGTGCGAGAGAATGCAAGGTTTAGGAACATAAGCTATCGCGGCTTTCTTCAATACTGCAGAAACTTGAAGGGCGGAGCTTTTGGGAATACTTGTGAGTATTATGAGAGAACTTACAAAGGAAGGAGGCTAAGCTGGCGTGCCTACAATGTTGTTGACAAGATTAAGAAAACTGGTCCCTTGCTTCCAGATGAAGTGTATGAGACAAGCGTTGATGAGCGTCTTTGTCCTTACGAGCTTACTAAGGTTCTCGCAAAGTATGCTGACATCATTGTTGGCAACTACAATTACATTTTAGTTGATTCTGTTAGGAACTCGATTTTTGGAAGAGCAGGAATAAAAGTGGAGGATGTAAACTGCATTTTTGATGAAGCTCACAGTTTGCCATATTATGCTGCAGGTATCCTTTCAGACGAGCTTTCGTCAACATCTGTTGAGCGAGCCCA
>JAOZHM010000002.1 GCA_026014845.1 Candidatus Bathyarchaeota archaeon | reverse complement strand
TGAAATGACAATTTGGTATCTTCCCACTTTAGCAGTTAGTGATGGGCATTTCAGAGGAGGGCTAAGCTGTGTAAAAAGTTTTGGGTTTAAAATTTCATCGACTCTTCGCGTATTCCGTCTTTTGTTATTGTTAGGGAGTCTATTCCGTTTCCGCTCATGATGTCTCTGCTTATGGCTGATTTTATGGATCTGGTAACTAGGTTTTTTGCTTCTTCTATGGTCAAGTTTTCTTTGTATCCTTCTTCGAGTAATCCCATGGCAATTTGTGTTCCGGAGCCTACAGCTGCATACTTGTCAGGTATTACTGAGCCCATGATGTCCAGCGCGTAAAGTGTTGCTCCTTCTTCGTCTAGTCCGCCCACTATTGTTTGTGTGATTAGTGGCGCAAGTCTTCGGTTGAAGAGCAGGGTTGACATGAGTTTTGCTGCTGACCTTACAGAGATCGGTCTGCTCACATCTAGGCTGTATAGATTCGCGTAGGCTTCTACCTCTCTGACGAGGATTTGCATGTCTGAAACAAGTCCGGCGCAAGCGGCACCTATACGGTCGGTGATCTTGAAAACTTTCTTTCCGCCTTTGCTGACGATTAGATAACCGTATGAAACACGTTTTTCAGAAGCTAAGATGACGCCTTCTGGGCATACTACGCCAACTGTTGTTGCGCCTGGAATCCAAGGATATTGAGACTGCTGTCTTTGCCTTTCCATGTAGTTTCACCTTTTCTGGTTGGTATATGTAAGACAACCTATTAAGTTTAATTATGTTGTTTTATTGTTGATGAGCTTTGCTTTTGCCGCATAGCTAAATACTTAGCTGTTTCTATAACACTTTTGAAAGGTGGAATAAAATGATAAGCCTTTACATCGAAAACATCGAAGGTGTCTGGTTTGGGATTGCCTGTGATAGAAAAGAAATTTTTGCCACAACGTTTACCTTTAGCGAAGAAAGGACTTTACAGAGTTTATTGAAGAGCCTTCCTTTTAATGTTCCATTTCAACATTCAGAAAAAACCTCGGTTTTCGCCAAGCGTGTGATTGTCTTAATGAAGAATATTTATGACGGGAAAGGTAACTCCGATAGCCTTTCTCTGGTAAAGAGCTATCTTTCGGACTATGCTAGGAGGGTGATTGAAACGGTTTCTTTGATTCCAGTGGGTTATGTGGCTTCTTATGGTTCTGTTGCCCGAGCTGCTGGTGGAGGTCCTAGGGCTGTTGGCCGTGTGATGGCTTCAAATCCGTTTCCGCTGGTTGTTCCGTGTCACAGGGTTGTTTGTTCAGACTTCACTCTAGGCGGTTACGGTGGTGGCTATGATAATGTGCCTGTGAAGCTTGGAATTTTGAAACGCGAAAGCAGAGGTTACGCTTCTGAGCGAGAGATTTCCGTTGGTGGTGGGAAGCTTTTGGTTTTTCCTGTTGAGCGAGTGTTGAAGCGGGTTGGGGAAGAGTAAATGTTAATTCGTTTATTTATGCAATAGTATTGCGAGATGGTTTCAATGGTTAGGCGTGGGCTTTTTGTTGGGAGGTTTCAGCCGTTTCATCTGGGTCATCTTGAAGCGATAAGAGATGTTTTAAAAGAGGTTGATGAGCTTGTGATTGTTGTAGGTAGTGCCCAGCATAGTCATGATGTTGATGGTCCTTTTACTGCTGGTGAGAGGCTTGTTATGGTTCGTAGGGCTTTGGAAGAGGCTGGTATAGATTGTAGGCGGGTTTGGGTTGTGCCTGTGCCTGACTTGGATTTGCATGTGATGTGGGTTTCAGTCGTTGAGGGTTATACTCCGAAATTTGATGTTGTGTATTCTAATGAACCGCTGAAACGGAGACTTTTTGTAGAGGCTGGATACGAGGTTAAATCTATCCGTTTTCATAAGCGGAAAGTGTATTCTTCAACTGATATCAGAAATAGAATGGTTAGTGGGGAGGATTGGGGGAAGCTTGTTCCGAAGTGTGTGGCTGATTTCATAGAGGAAATTGATGGAGTTAACAGGCTTCGAGACTTGAGCAAGAGCGATAAAGCTTAGTTTCTCTGTGCGTCTAGACCCCCCTTATATATAGGTTGAAACGCTGGTTAAATCGACTTCTATGACGATCCGTTTAAAGAAGAGTTTCCAAGGATTTTTGAGTCTGTCCCTCTGTGTGTTTTGTGTGTGTTAGGCTTGTATCTCATATTCTTCTTTCACCGCAAAGTTCAAGTCTATGCTGGTGATTAATTGTAACCGTAGGAGAACGGAAGCATGCCTAAGAAAGTGGGTATGGAAAGAAACTTCATGCAAAAAGGCTATGTTGGTGAAACGTATGTCATGGCGAAATTAATGAGGGATTTCAACATTGCAAGTGTGAAAGTTCCGCAACAGTTCTTTTCTTTTGATTTGATAACGAGCAATAATAGGCGACTTGAAGTGAAGACGGCTTTACTCAGAAAGTTTGAAAGGAAATTCGAGAAGTATGCGACTTCTTACTCTGATGCTTGGGAATTTAGAAGGAATCCAAAACAACACCGTGAAGGCTCGAGCAATTTTGTAGTATGCTTAGGTTTCCGATCAAAAGATTTCAGCGATGAACCACGATGTTTCATAATTCCCACCAAAGAATTGCGTGGGCTTTCAGAAGTAATTAAGATTACTGCAAAACCTAAGAAAAGAATGAAGAAGAAACCTAGATATTGGGAGTATGAGGATAGATGGGATTTAATAGCAGAGGATAAATCGTGAACAAAACAGAATTCAAGTGTCTTCAATGTGGAAATTGTTGTAAGAGATACGCACATGAAATCTCTCTGACTAATGAGGATATAGAACTGTGGAAACTTCTAGGCAGAAACGACCTACTTTTCCACCCATTCGTATGGTTAGAAGCGAAGTTTATTCTTCCACCTAGTGAATTGGGCTGTTTTAGTAGAAGAGGCATTAAAAGAATTCTAACTAAGGCGGAAAAAGAAGTGGGTATGCAGTTTCTTTGGGGTAATTTGGTTCATGGTTGACTCTTTCTTAGGAGAAAGGGTAGAATTTATGAATGCCTAATCCATGATGTTAAACCAGAGATGTGTAGAAACTTTCCCTTTGATGAGTGTGGAGAAGTGGACTTCACTAGAGATAACATAATGTTTGTATGTCATGGCGTTACAGAATTCGCTAAAGGAAGAAAAATCGGCGGTATGTGCAGCGTTTTCTGGCTTATTTTCTGATTTTGTTTTCAATCTGTTTTCCATCCCAGAAATGGACTGACAATTAGGGATGTTTTGCACTTTTTCGGTTTGGGGTCAAAATTATATTAGGCAGTGAGCTAGGTATGATGTGGGGGAATTTGACGTGGTTGAAGTGTTAGTTTTGTATTATTCGAGGACTGGTAGAACTGAAGCTCTGGCAAATGCTGTCGTGGACGGCGTTGAAAGTGTTGAGGGAGCTTCAGCTAGAGTGAAGCGTGTTGACTATGCAACTGTTAACGACTTCATCTCTTGTGATGCTGTAGCCTTCGGGTCTCCAAACTACTTCAGTTACATGGCTGGGGTCATGAAGGACTTTTTTGACAGAGCGTTGAGCATAAGAGAAAGGGTTGCTGGTAGACCAAGTGTGGCCTTCACTTCAGGCGGTGGGTCAAGCAACTCGGCTCTATTGAGCTTGGAAAGGATGATCTCCTCCTTCAGACTTGAGAAAGTGGCTGACGGTGTAGTCTCCCAAGGAGAACCGAGTGAAGAGAATCTGAGCGCTTGCAAGAAACTTGGAGGAAGTTTAGCAAAGAGGGCTCTCGAAAGAGCTGAAGTCCCAAAAGACTAAGAGCAGAAAAACCTGCAATCAGAATCGGCACGATCTAAGCACACGCCACAGAACATTTGTGAATTAAGAAAATATATATCTGGAAGAGATGGCAAAATATTAAGTCCCTTCTTCCCTAAATAGGTCGGAGATCTATGATGATAGGGGAAAGTTCTCCTTTGGAAGAACAGATTGGTGCACTTCTGAGAAAACGTGGAAAGACCATTTCAATGGCTGAGTCATGCACAGGCGGTTTCATCTCTCATAGAATAACAAATGTACGTGGTAGTTCTGACTACTATGGTTGCGGCGTCATAGCCTACAGCAATCAGTCCAAAATAGACATTCTTCATGTCTCACCTGAGACTCTGAAAAAGTTTGGAGCTGTTAGCCGTCAAACGGCAATAGAGATGGCGCAAGGAATCAAGCAAGTCAGCGGAAGTGATCTGGGATTAGCCGTTACTGGAATAGCTGGACCAGGAGGAGGTACACCTGAGAAGCCAGTGGGACTAGTATACATATGTCTGGCATCTGACGAAAGTGTTGTTTGTGAAGAATTTAGATTCAAGGGAAAGAGAGAAGAGATAAAATCCCAAGCGTCTGAAGCTGCTCTAGAGATGACAAAGAAGTACTTCCAAGCGATGTCAGAATCGCAAACCTAAGGTCAAAAGTGTCTAGCGATGGGATAAGGCTCTTCAGACATTGTTGTTAGTATGCAAGTCCTTAATTCGTGCAACACCATCTAAACTCTCAATGTAAGATGCAACACTCTTCGGAACAAGATCTTTCCATTCTTCGTCTTCTCGCATTCTCCGTCTGATTTCTGAACCCGAATACAACCGTTGACGATAAGGCGTTATAGACTCTACTCTATATCCTTTCTCCTTAAAGACTCCAACAGTCACAGCTTCATTAGAGAAGACAACATCGAAATAACCTACCAGCGAAACAACCCACGAAACCCAGACAAGAGGCCGATGTAAATCAGGTATCGGAACAATCAAATACTTAGCCGGATCAACCTCAGCCTCATTCAAGGCCAACCTTATCATAGTTAACCGTTCACCACCAGTGAAAGGATTCAATAAATCATAACCATATTGAGCACTCCCAATCGCAATCACAAGCTCCTCAGCCTGCCGAACAACATCTTTTATCGCCTTCAAATGACCTAAGTGGAAAGGTTGAAAACGACCTACATACAACGCTCTCTTGAATTCACGAGTCTTCATTTTTTCCACCTCGAACTACCATAAGCTGTAGTTATGTCTTAAGGGTGATAAATTGTGACTTTGTCTCCAACTCTTATTTGAGAGTTTTGTGCTGCATTGCCTTGGTTTATGGATATTTCTAGAAAGTTGTGGCTTCCGATAATGGCTAGTGGTTGCCGTGCATTAACTTCTGCATAGGCTTTGCAGAGCTTCAGCTTTAGCTCAGTGTTTTTGAGTTTAAGGTGCGCTGTCTTCTTTATGCCCATTGACTCAAGCTCTTTTTCCGTAAAGTTTGTGACTATGTTTCCGAAACCGTCTATGTGTATAACTTCGCCTGTTAACGTGTTCTTTCTCTCAGTTATCTTTGCAAATTTCGGCATTACAATTTCATGGATTTCCGGTCCAAACTCTGATGGTGATCTATCATTTGCAAGGTGGGCGGCTGCAGGAGCAAAAATATCTCTCCCGTGAAACGTGTTAGAAATTCTTGGAAGCATAAACTTCGGGTTCTCTATCCTGTAAATGTGCTTTATACCTTGACTTTTTGCTGCTAAGGCTAGTACGCCGTTATCCGGTCCTACATAATATGCATTCTTTGTCTGTATAAGTATGGCTTTACGTTTTGTACCAACACCAGGATCTATAACAGCCACGTGAATTGTGTCTTTCGGAAAATACGGGCAAGCAGCAGCTAGCGCGTATGCGCCCATTCTTATGTTGAACTTTTCTATCTCATGCGTAATGTCAACAATTTTTGTATTTGGGCTTATGCTTAATATGACAGCTTTCATTTCTGCTACATATGGGTCTTTCAGCCCAAAATCCGTTGTCAAAGTAATTATCTTGGTTGGCATGTTTACTTCAGTAAGTATATTCTTCTTCTTGTATGTTTTCGTTTGCTTCAGCGGCGTCCTCTAGATAGGCATTTGTAATGTTTTCGATTTTTTCCTTCTTCTTTTGTTTTCGCCTAGAGTGAACGTCAAACGCAAGCATCAAGACGTAAGGCATTGCCAAATAGCCTGTAGCGAGGAAGGGATTACGGAATAAAACTGATAAACTGAATATCTGATCGAATAGTCCGCCTCCATAAGTAATTAAGATGTCTTGAACAATGAAAGCCGAGAACGTTAAGGTTAGGCAAACGAAGAACTGGACAAGTACGCCTCTTCCTTTTCCAAGAATAACAGACGGTATGGCAGAAGATAAGAGAAAAACCCACGCGAAGGCGTGAATAAAAACTAGCATGTCCATTCTAGTGACGAGCCAAGTGCCTATTGAAGGCCAAAACTCCTTAATATTCTCAGTAACGGTTGTGACTGCTGTCTGGGTGAACAATTGGTAACTAACCATTAAAGTCCAAGCAACAGAAATGTACAGAGGCGTAACTAAAGCTGCTTTTCCCAAACTCATCCCTCTGTGCTTGTTATTGAACAGCCTCATATCTTAAGCTTTACGCTATAATACTCTCTATTCGGAAACCATATCCGATAGGGAAAATGAAATAAGTCAACATTATTCCATAAACTCTAAAACCAGACTCGCTACACAGAAGGCTTGCAAACTATGCAGGTAGGCAGAAAATTAACGGCAAAAGAAGTTGCTCTGCTCATATGTTTTACAGCTTTGTACACGTATTTCTCTTTCATACCAGTCTTAGGGCTTAGTAATTTATTTATTCTTGTTTTTCCATTAGTTTTGTTCATTTTTCTTCTCCTCATTGTATTTGTTTATAGTTGTTTGTATTTGTTCTTGGTTGTGACTGTCTTTTGTTGTTTTACCCTGTGTTTTTTGTTGTTGGTCTGTTTGTTTTTTCATTTTTATTTTCCTCTTGTATTAATGGGTTGGCGTGACATTTAAGGGTTTACCCTGTGTTTTGATATATTGTTTGTTTTTCGAAGAGGTTTTATATGTTTGTTTTGTTTTAATACCCTGTGTTGATAAGTATGCCTAAGATTAGGTTGTTTGTTCGTAAGAGGAAGCAAGGTTCTCGTATCGAGTCTGTTCCTTTGAAGCGTTTGATTAAGTTGTGTGGTTATCGTAAGAGGCGTTGGGAGTTTAAGGATGGGTGGCTGATTCTTGAAGGGTTTTGATGTTATTTTTTAGTGGCGCGCGCGCTTTCTCTGTGTCGCATTATTCGTTTCAGCGTAT
>JAOZHM010000199.1 GCA_026014845.1 Candidatus Bathyarchaeota archaeon | reverse complement strand
GAACGCAGCCAACCTGGTTTAGAAGGTGTCAAAAAGGCTGCAAAAACTGGCTTTGAAATTTTAAAGCATGGTGGAAGTGCTGTTGACAGTGTTATGGAGGCTGTTGCTGTCATGGAGGATGGAGGTGCGTTTAATGCTGGTTACGGTTCAAGTTTGAACATAGATAAACGTGTTGAGATGGAAGCGTCAATTATGGATGGAAAGACACTCCAGGCTGGAGCCGTTGGGCTTCTGGAGGATATTAGAAATCCCGTTCGTTTAGCAAAGATTGTTATGGAGAAGGCGGACCACGTTTTCTTGGTAGGTGAAGGAGCGGAAAAACTCGCTGAGACGTTTAATCTTGAGAGAAGAGAGCCTATTACTGAGCTTAGGCTGAGATATTATGAAAAACAGAGAAAAGCCTTACTGGAAGGAAGAAGTCGCTTGCCAAGGCTGGCTAATCTTGTTAAGAACTATCCTGAATTGTTCACTCTTGAAACTGTGGGAGCAGTTGCTTTAGATAAGGAGGGAAATGTTGCAGCAGCAACCTCCACTGGAGGCTTTTCGTTAAAACTTCCTGGAAGAATTGGAGATTCACCATTAATTGGATGCGGCAATTACGCGGACAATCAAGCTGGAGCGTGTTCAGCCACTGGTGTTGGTGAAATAGCGATAAGGCTTGTTTTGTCGAAGACTGTTTGCGATTTTATGGAAAATGGAAAAACAGCGCAGGAGGCTGTTGAACTTGCAATAAACATTGTTAATCGCAGGATACCTGACACGTATAATTCTATGGGGTTGATTGCTGTTGACGTTTATGGAAGAGTTGGGGCGGCGCATAATTCACGAAACCTGTGCTGGACTTACATTACGCCTGAAACACAAGAGCCCGTAGCTTATTTAACGGCGAAAATTGTAAAATAGGTTTTGGAAAAGCATGATTGGGGAAGAAAAAGATTCGGAAGAAAAGGAATGGGGCAATTCTACATTAAACACAACCATTTTCGTTTTTATCTAAAAGTTTTTAGCGTCTTTTTATCTTGATTTTTTAAGGCTCATATTTATAAACTTACAAGTCATGACCATTCCGTTGCTGGATTAACATGACAAGAGTAGCAGTGTTAGACGCTGACAAGTGCAAACCGAAACGTTGCAATAGACTTTGCTATCGCTTTTGCCCAATGGTACGAAGCCACAAAGAAGCAATAAGATTTGAACATGGCAAAGCAGTTATCGTAGAAGCCCTTTGTTCAGGATGCGGAATCTGCATAAAAAAGTGCCCCTTCAAAGCCATTTCAATAGTTAACCTTCCAGACGAGCTAGAAACCGAATGCAGCCACCGTTTCGGACAAAACGCCTTCAAACTTTACAGACTTCCAGTGCCTTCGCCCAGCGTCGTTTTGGGTTTACTTGGACAAAACGGCATAGGCAAATCCACAACCCTAAAAATACTTTCTGGCGACATCAAGTTAAACCTTGGAAACTACGAAAATCCATTTGACTGGGACGAGATAATCCGGCATTTCAGAGGCTCAATAATTCAAGATTACTTCCAAAAGATGAGTGAAGGCGAACTTGAGGTTTCTCATAAGCCTCAGTATGTTGATAAGATTCCGAAAGCTGTCTCCGGAAAAGTTGGAGAACTCCTAGAAAAAGTTGATGAGCGAGGAAAACTTGGAAAAATTGCGGGTCAGCTTGAACTTAAACAGGTTTGGAACCGCCCCCTTGAGGTTTTAAGCGGAGGAGAACTGCAACGTGTAGCAGTAGCGGCAACCATATGCCGTGAAGCTGACGTGTATCTTCTTGATGAACCTTCGAGCTTTCTAGATGTGAAACAGAGACTTGAGGTTGCCAGAGCCATAAGAAGCCTGAAAAAAGATGAGAAAACGGTGATTGTGGCTGAGCACGACTTGGCTATAATAGATTATTTGTCGGATCAAATATGCATTTTTTATGGAGAACCAGGGGTTTACGGCATTGTGTCTCACGTCCACGGTGTTAGAACAGGAATAAACATTTACTTGCAAGGTTATATTCGAGACGAGAACGTTAGATTTAGAAAAGAAGCCATAATGTTCCATGAAAAGCCGCCCACAGTGAGTTTTGTGGTTGGTGAAACATTGCTGAAATGGAAGCAAATAAAGAAAACGTTCAAAGGGTTTAAACTTGTTGCGCGTCCTGGGGAGATAAAAAGGGGAGAGATCATTGGAATTCTTGGACCTAACGGCATAGGTAAAACAACTTTTGTGAAGATTTTGGCTGGAATTGAAAAGACTGATGATGGGAAAAAGTTTGGCGAGTTGGAAGTAAGCTATAAACCACAATACATTTCAGGAGAATACGAGGGAACAGTCCAAGAACTCTTAAGGAGCATCGCTAAAGAAAAATTCATTTCAAGCTGGTACAAGACCGAAGTCCTCAAACCTTTAGGCATAAACACGCTTTTGGACAGAAATATAGCGGAACTGAGCGGAGGAGAACTGCAAAAAGTTACGATTGCAGCATGCCTATCGCGAAAGGCTGAACTTTACCTGCTTGATGAACCAAGCGCTTATTTGGATGTGGAAGAAAGATTGAACATGGCGCGAGCTATTCGCAGGGTTGTTGAAACATATAATGTTACAGCCTTTGTCGTTGAACACGATGTTGTTGCACAAGATTTCATAGCCGATCGCTTGATGGTTTTCACTGGAAAACCTGGAGTTGAGGGAATAGCGAGACCCCTAACCAGCCTAAGAGATGGAATGAACATGTTTCTGAAAGAAATGGAAGTTACTTTCCGAAGAGACCCGACTACGAAGAGACCTAGGGTTAATAAGGAAGGTTCGAAGCTTGATAAGTTTCAAAAAGAGATGGGAGAACACTATTACGTGCGTTCATTAAAGAGCTAGCATGTAATAAAAAGTTCGTTTAAAGGGAAGTAGAGATGAGCGAAATAGGGAAAACGGAGAAAAAACTTCTGGATGCTGCTCTGAAGGCTATGAACAATGCATATGTGCTTTGGGGTTGTAAGGTTGGTGCTACTGTTCTTGCAGAAGACGGTGAAATCTATAGTGGCTGCAATGTTGAGAGTTGGGTTTCCGGACTTGGCATTTGCGCTGAAAGATGCTCAATCAACCACGCTATTTTGCATGGCAGCCGAAAAATCAATGAAGTAGCCATAGTCGTGGATGCAGACAGTCAATGTGAACCTAGACCGTGCGGAGCATGCCTACAGTACATTTATGATTTCGCGAAAAGCCCCAAAATTAAAATTGTTATGGCAAAAGCGGAAAAGGACAGAATTTTGTTTGAAACGGTTAAAGTAAAGACTCTCAGAGAGTTGCTGCCCTATCCTTTCAGGAAATGAACAAAATTCCCTAAAAAAGTGTAGTTAAATTAAAGAGTGAGCAGAGCATATCGTAAAAGTGATTTACGTGAGAGAGGGCGTGGTGGAGGCTTAAGTGGCTAGGACAACCTTTGAGGAGATAAGTGCTGCTGACTTCTTCTATCGAAACCGTGATATAGCTGGATTCACAAACCCCACTCGAGCTATTTTCGCTGCTGTAAGAGAACTTATAGAAAACTCTTTAGATGCGGCTGAAAGCCTTAAAGTCCCACCAGACATCTATGTCAGACTTTCCTATGCAAACGAAGTGGACAAAGAAACGAATGTTTACAAGTTAAGGATTGAAGACAACGGTATAGGAGTCCCGCCAAGACATATACCATCAGCCTTTGGACAAGTGCTTTACGGCTCAAAATACAAGCCGAAACAGCAGAGAGGAACCTTCGGCTTGGGCGGAAAAATGGCAATTCTGTACGGACAAATCACAACACATCAGCCCGTCCGCATAATTTCAAGCACAGGCATGTCAAAAATCTACTCGTACAAGCTCAGAATCGACATCCGGAGAAATAGACCACTCATACTTGATAGAAAGGTTCTCATAAACAAGGAAAGATGGCGCGGAACGATAGTCGAGTTCAGCCTTGAAGGCGACTATAGTAGGGCTATGCCCAAAATCCTGGAATACTTCAAGCAAACAGCCATGGTGAACCCATATGCAAATCTAACATTTGTCGACCCTAAAGGCAGGTTATACAAGTTTGCGAGAGTCACTGAGGAAATGCCTGACCCGCCGAAGGAAACTTTGCCTCACCCATATGGCGTTGACGTGGAGCTTCTCCAGCGCCTCATACATGTGACGACTTTTCGGAACATGCCTGATTTTCTGAAAAACCATTTCCACAGGATCGGGGAAATAACTGCACGAAAATTTTTAGAATTCAGCAACATAAGCCCATCCAAAAATCCTAAGAGGCTTTCCCACGAAGAAGTTGTTCGGTTGATGCGCATGCTGAAAGAGTTTAGGGAGTTCTTGCCTCCGAATGCAAGTTGTTTATCTCCTTTGGGTGAGAAGCTGTTAAGGGCAGGTATTTCGAAAGAGTTGAAGCCTGAGTTCATCGCTGTTCATCAGCGTAGACCTTCAACCTACGCTGGCCATCCCTTTATTGTTGAAGTGGCAATTGCTTATGGTGGGGAAATCCCAAGGAAAGGAAGCTTCCTAATTTATCGTTTCGCTAACAGAATCCCATTACTTTATGATGAAGCAAGCGACGTCTCAACGATAGTGATGAATTCCATGAATTGGCGAAGATACAAAGTTACACCCGACATGCCCATCGCTATAGCAACGCACATTTGCAGCACTAAGATTCCATACAAAACTGTTGGGAAGGAATTCATCGCTGACAGACCAGAGGTTAGAAGAGAAATAGCAAACGGATTGCGGGATGTCGCACGCCGACTTCAACGCTTCCTAACGAGGAGGGAGCACGTAAGCAAAGATCGGAAAAGACTTGACATTTTCAGCAAGTACTTGCCAAAAATAGCTGAGTTTTCAACTCAACTTGCTGGTAAGGAAAAAAATCCAGATATAAAAAAACTCTTGAGGAGTGTGAAGAGATTTGGAACGTAGTAAACATAAAAGCATCGTGATAGAAAGAAAAAAAGAAGTCATAGCAAGTTTGGAGAATTTGGGACTCCAAATTTATGAACAGATCGATGATGGATATTTCCCTTCAATAGAGATGCCGAGTCGCTCAACAGAAAACATCCGTTACGACCCCCAAGTAAGACAGTACATTTTGGGAGACAGAAAAGTTCGGAGGAACACCCGTAATATACGTCATATAAGACCTTTCACACAGCTTGTTTGGACGGCATTATTTTCCCGCGAACTCACTTCTCACCGTAAAACATCAACCCTGAGGGATGTTTACTATTCTGCACAAGCATACGAGATGAAATTCACAGACCAGCAAGAATCAAACAACATCATAACGGATTTAGAAACAGTTTTAGGGTTGTCTAGAGAAGACTTCAACATCTTTCCAGAAGAACGTTCAGCAGTGTTTGGCGACCTAACAATAGAATACACAGTGCCCGGATACGAAGGAAAAACATTGAATCTAACCTCTCACCCAGACGGCGTTATGATTGGGCCAGCTCTAACCTCATCAGAGTTTGTGACCACAACAGCGG
>JAOZHM010000198.1 GCA_026014845.1 Candidatus Bathyarchaeota archaeon | reverse complement strand
CTCTCCACGAGTTGGTCCGGAAGCATTAATGAGCCTTTCAAATTCCAGCGATAAAAGAACAATCTTGTATCGTTTATAACCATACTCGCTTATCGGCGCTGGATCATAAAGCTCTAGGCCCGTGGCCAATATTATGCTTGAAACATTAAGCGTTATCTCTTCAGGTTTCTGGTTGAAGTTGATTGCGTCGGCTGCGCAGAATTTTTCGCATACTTTGCAGACTCCTTTCTGAAAAAAGAGGCAGTGATCCTTGTCTATTATGGCTACTCGAGGCACTGCTTGTGGAAAGGGCATATAGATGGCTTTTCGCATTCCCATGCCCATGTCGAATTCGCTTGGCACCTTAACTGGGCACTTTTCTGTGCACACACCGCAACCAGTACATTTGTCAGCGTCAACAAATCTGGGGTTTTTCAAAACCTTTACTTTGAAGTTTCCAGCTGAACCCGTGACTTCCTTAACTTCTGAACACGTAAGCAGTTCGATGTTTGGATGGCCGAAACACTCAATCATTTTTGGAGCAAGTATACATATAGAACAATCCATCGTTGGAAAAGTCTTATCAAGCTGAGCCATTCGCCCTCCAATAGTTGGGGATTTTTCCACTAGATAGACTGTAAGTCCTCGGTCAGCAAGATCTAAAGATGCTTGCATTCCGGCTATACCACCACCAACCACAAGTACAGCATTGTTACCCAAAGTTGATTCCTCACATCTTTACGTACATGTTTCAGAAAAAAGACGTATATTTTGTTCTTATAAAAGAATATCGTGTGAGAAAGAATCATTTCAATGATAGTGCAAACATGACCCAAACTATGGGATTATCCTTTGTAGTAGTATGGTTGTCTGATGTAACCGTATGCTTCAAGGGCTGCTGTGATGCCTTGTCCAACAGCCGTTCCAACCTGCTTAATGAGGTGATTTGTAACGTCGCCAGCTGCGTAAACTCCTGCTATGCTCGTATGTTGTCTCATATCAACTATGATGTAGCCCTTCCCATCAACGTTTACTCCAGCTTTTTTGGCCAGTTGGCTGTTGGGGGCTTCTCCAACTTGAATAAAGACCCCGTCAACCTCTAACTCCTTCGTTTCTCCGGTTTTATTATCAAACAATGATGCCTTTTCGACCACTTTTGCACCTTCAATTTCCTTTACTTCTGTATTCCATAAAATTTCCACGTTCCTTTTGTTCTTCAACGCTTTCACGAGGGTTTCCTCAGCTCTTAACACATCTCTTCTATGCGATAGCTTAACCTCAGAAGCTAGTTCTGCAATATACAGGGCTGTTATTGCAGCAGAGTTACCACCGCCAACTACTAGAACACGTTTATTTTTGAATAACGGACCGTCGCAGACTCCGCAATAGCTTACACCTCTTCCGCGGAATTCTTTTTCGCCTAGAACACCAAGTTCACGGTGGTGAGTGCCCGAAGCAAATATGACTGCTTTCGCTTGGTAGGTTGTTTTACCGGTCTTCACGATTTTTTTATTGCTTTTGAGGCCTAGGCTGACTGCCTTTTCAAGTTCGTGAATTTCTACGCCGACATTTCTGCAGTGAGCCACCATTTTCTGTGCTAGTTCACGTCCATTTATGCTTTGGAAACCCGGATAATTCTCAATCATTGGAGCGTCTACCATTGTGCCTCCAGCAATCTTTTCCTCCAAAATTAGTGTATTTAGTCCGCTTCTTGCTCCATAAATTCCAGCTGCTAAACCTGCAGCACCCGCCCCTATAATTATCAATTCCCAGTTTCCCATTTTAGAATAGCCTCTGCAGATTGCTTTTTTGATTTTTAACTTGGCATTAATGTCTGGTTTATGAATTCTCCTTTTACGTATTGATGCGGATAGATTTTTGTTGCTTTCAGTTTGCAACCTTTTGCGATTGTGACGTCGTCTGCAATAACCGAGATCGAGTCTATTTTCGTGGTTTTCTTCTGGCTTGAAAGAATTGTTACGTGTCTTCCTATAATGCTTTCTTTTATTTCTGCTGCCTCCTCAATTATTGCTCTGTCCATAACCGCGGAGTTTTCTATCGTAACATCCTTACCAATTTTTGTGTAGTTGTCAATGCATGAATTCACTATTTTCACTTTGTTGCTTATTTTGCAATGTCTCCCAATGAGAACAGAACCTTTGATTTCTATTTTTCCTCGTTTAATCTTTCGTATGATTTCTCTTCTCCGCTTCATAGATTCTTTGCTTTCTCCCTGAACCCATATTCTGGCTTCTTCACTTATTCTTCCACCAAATTCTGTCAATGATGAAAAACGACCATCAAGCATGTCTCGCATAGCTTCCAAGTAACGTTGCGGCGTACCAATGTCATACCAGCTTCCCTTTAAAGTGTAACCGTACACTGGTCTGCCAGTTTTTATTAAGTAGGGTATGAAATCGTAACCAAAATCTAGGCGATGTCGCTCTTTGATTATTTGTTTAACTCCTTTTTCTTTGAATATTTTTCGTATTTCAGGTGAAACCATGTATAAGCCTGTGTTGGCAAGGTTAGAGGGAGCCTCTTTGGGTATTGGTTTTTCAACGAACCTTGAGATTCTCATGTTTTTGTTTACGTCGGCTATTCCTAGACCTTCAACATTTTCAACCTTCCTCAATGCTATGGTCATCATTGCTCCTTTCTTTTCGTGGAAATCTACAAGCTCTTTTACGTCTACGTCGAAAATGTTGTCACCTTGCACAGCAAAAACTGGGTCCTTAACGTTATAGTATTCCATGTTTATTCTAGCAGAATCTGCACTGCCGAAGTCGTCTACGTTGGGTTGATATTTTATGTGAACACGAGGAGTTATGCCGTATCGCGCGGAAAAACCGAAACCTGACCCAAAATAATCGTGTAAATCTCTATAGTTCGTGTAGCCCTTCACTCCAAAAATGAATTTTTGAATGCCTTGACGTGCGAGGGATACTAACGAAAATTCTATTAGTAGTCTGTTTAAGAGGCGGAGACACGCCTTGCTTGTTTCTGCTGTTAGTGGTAGCAGACGCTTGGCTTTTCCTCCGACTGGAATTATTACTCTCAATCTTTCTGGTGCATAGTTGTCACGCAAAAGCTTGCCACCAAACTTTTGGAATGAATTAGCTTGTATTAAACGTATTAAGCTTTCGAATCTAAACGTGAATTTTATAACTTTAATGAAAGCTTATGAGTTATTCAAAGGTTTGAGCAATTATGGGTAAAGCTGTTAGTTATTTGCGTTTGATGCGTCCAGTAAACTGTTTGATGATGGGTGTTGGTGTTATTGTTGGTGCAGCACTCGCGAGTCCACATGATTTAGGCATTTTTTGGCTGAATCTTGTTTATGGATTTGTTACTGGCTTCGCGTTGACCGCTGCGTCCATGGCTATAAACGATTATTATGATAGAGAAATAGATGCTGTAAATGAGCCTAGCCGTCCAATTCCAAGCGGTTTAATTAAGCCGAAAGGAGCTTTGGCTTTTGCATTTGTTCTCACGACAATAGGTTTCGCAACTGCATATTTAACAAACATTTTCTGTTTTGCGGTAGCTATATTTGCTTGGATGGTTTTTGTAACTTACACTACGGTTGGAAAACGCAGTGGGTTGCCCGGGAATTTTCTCGTTAGCTCGTGTGTGGCGATACCTTTCATTTATGGAAGCGCAACAATCGTTAATTCAGTTGAATTGAATGTTTTGTTTTTTGCTTTCATGGCTTTTTTTTCAAACACGGGTAGAGAGGTAACTAAGGGAATTGTAGACGTTAAAGGTGATGAAATGCAAAATGTGAAAACTTTGGCTGTTCGTTATGGAAGGAAAAACGCGGCAATTGTTGCAACAATTTTCTATTTGCTTGCAGTTTTGTTGACTCCAATACCTTGGCTTCTAAACCTTGTTTCTTTTTGGTTCATTCCATTAGTGGCTATGACTGATTTTGGACTTGTAGCATCTTCATTATTGCTTCTTAAGGATTATTCAAGAGAAAACGCCAGAAAAATCAAGAATATTGTACTTTTATGGTTTATCATTGGATTGTTAGCGTTTGTTGCTGGTGCCATAGGGTGAACCCATGGTTGGCGAAGAGGTTTTCACGAATGCTCTTCTGGTTTTTCTAGTAAGGTCATAACGCTTTCTCATACAGTCCTTCAATGGCGATCGTCATCTTCTTGAAAACACAGTGGTGCTTTAAGTGTTTTGGTAGAACAAAACATTCTCCGGCTTTTACTATCGTTTTTTCTCCTCTTTCAAACGTGAATTCTATTTCTCCTTCAAGAATCAACATGAAAAGGTCTCTTGGATTGTCATGAAAAGAAATTGGAAACTCGTCTTTGATGGTTTTTCCAGCTGTAACACAGAGTTTGAATCCGTCAGCTTCACCTATCTCCACAAATTCATCAGCACTCTCTTCCACAGCTAACTTCTCCTCAGCAAGCCTCTTAGCTTCAGAAATCGCATCCTCCAAACGTACAATTTTCATAGGTCTTCACACTATTCTTTTGTTCTAAAAACTGGACTTATAAGCTTCATATTTAAAGACTCTATTAGAGAAGGCGTGTCATCTCTTGAATGGAGAAGATGAAACTAAGCTTGATTATGCACTTCGCGGGAAAGCATGGAAAGTTTACTGGCTTCTTCTAAAGAATGGTCATCCAATGAGTGTTCGCGAGGTTCAGAGAGCCTTACATTTCAGCAGCCCAAGCGTGGCAAATCACCATCTTGAACAGTTGCGCGAACTAGGCTTGGTCGCGAAACAAGACATAGGGGGTCATTATTTTCTGGTCAGCCAAGTAAAAATAGGCGTACTCAGACACTTCGTCAAGCTGGGAAAACTGTTGTTCCCAAGATACTTCTTCTACGCGGTGTTCTCAACAACCTTCTTCATCTTTTATCTTCTATTCCTGATGCAAGGCTTCACAAGAGAAAACCTGTTCATTCTCATGTTCGCAACGATAGTTTCAGCATTATTCTGGTACGAAGCAATCCGCATATGGTCACTGAGACCGTTCTAATCTCTGGACAAGCTGTACTAAAGCTTAGGATAAAATAAAATGGAGACCTCATCTTTACTAGAGGATAATACAAAATGGAGAAAAAGATTAAAAAACGGGCACCGCTTTACGGAATCGCTGCCGTTCTCTTGGCTATAGTTTTAGCCGCTGCATGCTACAACTTTGGTGTTTACCCACCAGAATCCGAGACAGCTCAGCCATCGCCTATAACTCCATCTGCACTGCTAAACACGTTCTCATCCTACGAAGAACTCAAAAATTTCCTGCTCGAAAACTCAGGAACACAAGAATTCTTCCCATATTACGGATCCTGGGGCGGAATGCTGGAAAGCAGATCAAAAACAATGGACACTTATGCAGAGAGCCAAAATTCCGGGTTTGAACACTCAACAACCAACATTCAAGTTGCAGGAGTCGACGAAGCAGACATCGTAAAGACAGATGAAAATGGAGAACACATCTACATGGTTTCAGGCAATAATATCTTCATCTTGAAAGCTTACCCGCCTAGAGAAGCTGAGGTTCTTTCAAGTATAACCTTTGAAGACACGCACCTGATAGGGATATTTGCAGATGGCGATAGACTAGCTGTGCTAGGCTGCCAATATGTTAATTCTTACTGGGACTATTATGGAGGCTTCTATGAGGATACTAAAACCTTCGTGAACGTTTATGATACTTCAAACAAGACAAGCCCAGCACTCTTGACGAGTTTCACGATCAGTGGTAGCTACTTCAACTCAAGAATGATAGGAGAATACATCTATTTCGTGGTCAGCCAACAAGCCTCCATCAAAAACGACACAGTCATTCTCCCCAAAGTTTACTCAAACGAGGAGATTAGGGAGATAAGCGCTTCTGAAATCCAGTACTTCAACACGTCTGATAGTTACTTCATGTTCACAACAATAGTCGCCATAAACGTACAAGACCTTGCAGAAGAACCAACAAACAAAACAATCTTGCTAGGCGGAACAAGCTGCATGTATGTATCTGTAAACAACATCTACATAACATTTCCAAAAAGCGAAAGCACACTCATCTACAGAACCCGAATAGAAAATGAGACTATAGGACCTATGGTGAGCGGCATAGTTCCAGGCTACGTGCTCAACCAATTCTCAATGGACGAACATGACGGTTACTTCCGAATAGCAACCACAACAGGACACGTTGCAAGAATCTTAGAGCAAACAACATCTAAAAATCATGTCTACGTCTTGAACATGAACTTAAGCATTGTCGGAAAGCTGGAAAACCTTGCTCCCGGAGAAAAAACCTATTCAGCCAGATTCATGGGCGACAGATGCTACCTCGTGACATTCGTAAAGGTTGACCCCTTATTTGTAATCGACTTGAGCGAACCCACGAAACCAACCGTTCTCGGTGAGTTGAAGATACCTGGATACTCAGACTATTTGCATCCCTACGACGAAAACCACATCATCGGCGTCGGCAAAGAAACAGCGGAAGCAGAAGAAGGAGACTTCGCATGGTACCAAGGAGTAAAAATATCACTTTTCGACGTCAGCAACGTAAACAATCCAAAACAGATAGCGAACTACACGATCGGCGACAGAGGAACAGACTCGCCAGTTCTGAGAGACCACAAAGCATTCTTGTTTGACAAGTCAAAGAACCTTCTTGTAATACCTGTTCAAGTAGCAGAAATAAACGAAACAAAATATCCACAAGGAGTTCCGTTCTACGTTAGCGGAACACCTGTTTGGCAAGGAGCACTCGTTTTTAACATAACCCTAAGCGACGGACTTGTCCTGAGAGGCAACATTACCCACTTGGAGAACGGTATAAACATAGGAGATAACAGCCACTGGGTGAACAGAGCACTTTACATCGAAAACATACTCTACACACTGTCTGACAAAAAAATAAAGATGAACAACCTAGAAGATCTAGCCCTCCTAAACGAAATTGAACTTCCCTAAATCTCCCACCTTTTCTGCCCATCAGGTTGCATGTGAAAATTGGCTATCTTTTTCTTTAAATGAACAGAAGACGTTTAACAAGCCTTTTAAGGTGAATATTTAGGTTTGTAAGTATAGTCGGCGCTTCTAATATCAACCTTGAAATGCGACATTTTAGTGGACGTGGGAGACGGAACTTTGAGAGACTTGTTGGAACTTGACTACGATTTTGAACGATTGAAAGCCGTTGCAATAACGCATGGCCATTTTGATCATGTGGGAGGTTTAT
>JAOZHM010000197.1 GCA_026014845.1 Candidatus Bathyarchaeota archaeon | reverse complement strand
TTATTTTTTCAGCTTTTTTTGCAAGTTCAACAGCTTTCTCGCCTGTTGCTTCCAAGTAGGTTTTGAAGTTAACAATTATCATGGGGGGCTGAAGTTTTTTCAGCAATGGGATTTTCACCTGTTTAGCGTTAACGTTTATTGCTAATATTGTTTTGGAATAAAACTTTGAAATGCAAATGTTTAAAAATGTTGTTCTAAAGCACGAACACTGCTGCTGCAATAACCGTTGTCCATAAACCGCTTTTCTCTCCTACAGCAGATTGTGTCATGTTAGTTGTTCTTATCAGTCCTCTGGTTTTGAACAACTGTTTTCTCTCGTCCCAAGTATTTTCAGGATCAAACTCAAACCCCATGTTTGTGGCCAGCATTGTTGCAGCCAAATCTTCCGCGTAATCTCCCGCCATCCTATCTGTTTCTCCAAAAGAGTGATGCTCAGAAAGATAGCCATAACTGTCTTTGGCTGATGGAATTGCTACGCCTATTGATGCTGCAATCAGCCTATGCGGCTCATTAGTTGAGTTCTTATCCAAAACAGCAAAGGTTATCTCTCCGGGCTTGATCATTTTTAAGCCTTTTTCTCTTGAAATGAGCTTGCAACCTGGCGGTATTATGCTTGAAACGTTTACTATGTTAACGTGTTGTATGTCTGCGTCTCTCAGGGCTAACTCTAAAGATTGCAGACGCTCTTTATGTCTACCAACACCTTTTGTCAGAAAGAAATACTTTGGAATCATTTCGCAATAAACTCACAGCAAATGTTTATTAGCCTTTTGTTTTGCGTATCAGTATTCGGTTTTTACTTGCGTTTCCTGTAAATAGCTTCCCTGTCAGTATGGTCATATCTGACAAACTAGAGCGCGCTCTATCAGTACAGCTTGTTAGGAGCCGATTAATCTGTTCACTTCCTTCACGGCCTCTACTGCGACCTCTATCATGTCATCATCTGGCTCTCTCGTTGTCAGACGTTGGAATGCTAAACCTGGCATTGTCAGAATTCTCGTGATTATGGAGTCCTTATATCTGTCACTGAGCTTCAAAAGCTCGTAAGATATGGCTCCAATCACCGGAATTAGAAGTACCCTGTAAGCGAGTCTTGCAAAAATCCCTAAATCTGGCATGATCGAGAACAGAAAGATGCTTACAAGCAAGACGATGAAGATGAATGAGGTTCCACACCTCGGATGTAATCTAGAGAATCTCTTCACGTTTTCAACATTCATCGCTACTCCAGCTTCGTGTGCGTTGATTGATTTATGCTCTGCCCCATGATACTGCAGTATTCTTTTGAACTCTCCCCACATAGCAACTAATGTTAGGTATAGGAGAAAGATCGTGAGACGTATTATTGCTTCAATAACGTTGAAAAGAACCCCTGTAAAATTGAACAAAGCGGTCAAGAGGAAAGGAACTACGAAGAAAAAAGAAGCCAGCGCTAAAGCCATGGCAACAGCTATTGCAAATTCCTTATAGGTGAACTTTTCCTCTTCTTCCTCAAGAGCCACATTTGCGGAGAAATAGATGCCTTTGACACCAAGATAGAGAGCTTCAAACAGTCCGATGATTCCTCTTAGAAACGGCAGCCCAAGGATCTTGTGCCTTTCAGACATGGAGTTTATCTCCTCCGTGTGTGTCAATATCTTATTGCTTGGTTGTCTAACACACATGACAACATGCGTGCGCGAGCGAATCATTACCCCTTCCATTAGAGCTTGTCCACCAAATGCCAGCGATGGCTCTTCTCTGCTTTGGCTGAACAACTTCATCATCTACAGGGAGATTCCGCTGGTCTTATATTCTTTTGTTCTTTCCCGATTGTGGCTTATGCATTAATTGGAGTTCAGAGACCCAGCCACTAAGCAAAAGGAGTCAGCAACTATTAAACACTGAAAGTAAGCTTTAAAAAAAGGGGGTTTTCGGGAGATATCGCCACCTCAACAATTTACGTCTATTAGTTTTTTGCTTTCAGCGGACACCCATTTTGTTTAAGATTATTGAACATTTCAGAGGTTTACTGTTGCT